>NZ_JAQSUV010000035.1:0-117358 GCF_028649355.1 Acinetobacter sp. Gutcm_16
ATAAGAAAAAAGTTAGTGAATGATGACTGGTCTACAATTAAACCTAAAACTGGTAGAAGGCCCAATCCATTCTTTAGAAAAAGCCAAATCCAAAATACCCGTAAATCAAAATGTGGGTGGAATTGCTGCTGGGACTGCTTTTGCAGGTGTGCTGGCTGAAAGTAGTTCGTTGCTTACCAGTGCTCCTATTTTGGTGATGGCAGGTAAAGCTAAAGATGGCATCACGTTTACTGGGGAAATAGAAGGACATTCTTTACTGGGGCAATTTACAACGGCTCGTTTTAAAGAAAATGATGAACTGATAGCTATAATTAATGACAAGCCTGTAGATGGACGTTATCAGGTCTATGCCATTCTTGATCCTAAATCAGGCTTATTGTATATGATCTATGAAATGGGGCGTTCAGTAAAAAAAGGCTATAAAGCGATTATTATGCAAACCTATTATTTTACTTTAATTTATTGGGGTGGGATGTCAATAATGCTTTTACTTTTTTATATCTTTGATTTTAATTATTCTTGGGATTCTTTTCTATATTTAATAATGTGGATACTTATAAGTATTTTTATCTGTATTCCATTGATGGCTTTTGTAAATTATTTTGGTTATAGAAAATCATATGAAAATTTTGGAAATTTATCAGAGCAAATATTTGAAAAACTAGGTTTTGATGATCCTAAAGAGCAGGATTTTTATAATGATTATTTAATTAATGATGGAATCAACATCAGTGTTATGGATTATAGAAAAAATTTAAAAGGTCAAGATCCTTATCCAGAAGATTATTTTGATAAAAAAAGTGCGGTTGAAACTTTAAATTAAGCGTTGAGAAGACTTTTCACACAATGTTATTGACTTCAATACTTATTCCAGCATGACTTTTCATGTATGAATTGAATGATTTTTCCAAGCTTTAATATGTCATGTTGGACGAAATTTAGATTAAAGTTTAGCTTAATACCAAATTCATCTTGCTCCAAAAGTTATTCCATAGACTTAAATATTCAGTTTGAAGTTGCTGGAAATACAGAGCCTGTTCAGGTTTATAGCATTGTGTGAATAGCACCCAAATATCGTCTTCATGATTGTCATCGTTAGCAAGGGTCGTATCACATGTTTCTGCAAGGCCATGACATGCATAGTAGCCTTGAGTAAATAAAGGATCATAGGCTGCGAGATTAGTTCTGAGTGCTTCACTAAACTTAATCACTTGTAATTCAGTACAAGCCAAAATGAGCAGCAAGTCTGCATAAGAATGAATATGTTCTTGAATAAATTGTGCGATTGCAAATGCTTCAGGTTCGGTCTGTTTTTGATCGGCGACATTGAGTTCAAGTTGCTGCATCAGTTGAAGGAAATAGACCAAATGCGATTTAGAGGGTGAGCTTTTCTCAAGTTGGTGGGTATTAAAACCCAATTCATCTAGAAGATTTAGTGACAACAAATAACGTGCATATATCTTGGCTGCAATACGGTCTTGCTCCACGATATTACTGTCGTGCTCAAGTTGCAGTGCTTGATACATAGCCATACTCAAAGCATCAGTGAAAATTTTAACAATGGCGGTAAAATAATTCAGATGAATAAATTTCAGCTGTTCAAGGCTGAGTTGGCATTGATGCAGCCGTGTCAGTATCGGATGTTGAAATAAAACATGTTCGGTTGTCGTTTGCTTTAAATGAATGATCGCTTGAGTATTGGCTGCCCATGACATTGAGCCTAAGGATCGTTCAATAAAGCGCAAAACTTCTGTGCGGGTATGTTCAGACTGGGTGAAGGAGAGTGCATTCATATACGAGGTAAATTTTAATTGTCATCATTTTTATCATAGTGAAAAAGATCCGACTCTTCTAGTGTTTTATTTATTTTAAAAACTATATATTTCAAATGCTTGAATTAATACCGGTATTGTTTTTTATAAAAAAACGGTGTTGCTCTAAATTTGATATATAATATCGTCTTCAATCGATGTATTTCGTTTTCATGTGCTGTTCTTTTGGGTTAATGGCTTAATTTTAAAGTTTTGTGCATCAGGTAAAATAAATGTCAAAAAAAGAAGACATCATTAACACAGCGCTTAATCTCTTTAACTCACATAGTTATAATTCTATCGGTGTGGATCGGATTATTAGTGAGTCTGGCGTTGCTAAAATGACGTTTTACAAATACTTCCCATCTAAAGCTAAATTAATTGAAGAATGCTTAGTGACCAGAAACCAAAATTTACAGCAGTCGCTTGAAGCGACGATTGCTGCATGTGACCCAAGTGATTATCTCTCCCATATTCGTGCAATTTTTGAATGGTACCATGCTTGGTTTCATACTGCGGATTTTAATGGTTGTATGTTCCAAAAGGCAGTTGAAGAAATTTCAAAACTTTATCCTTCTTCGTTACAGCCTGCAATTGATTATAAAGAATGGTTGAAAGGCAAGCTATGTCAGGCTTTGAATCGTCTAGGTGTAAAGCAGGATGAACAGTTGGCTGCATTTCTATCGAGTATTTTGGATGGCATGACCATACAAGCTCAAATTGATCCGAACCAAGTGCATTTGGAAGATTATTGGAAGCGTGTGAATACTTTAATCCAAATGGAACTTTCAGCTATCTAATGTATAAAATTTAATCTTAAAGTTAACCCAATACACATTATATTGCTGGCTTAAATGCGTTTAAAATAAATCACGTACAAATAAATAAGCGCGATAACGGTTAGGTTATCGCGCTTTGCTGATAATGATTATGTTCCATATCGCACATTATTTGACAATAATGCATGATATGGATATGAGCAACTTAAAGTGCCTTCTTATATTTTTTGTACCCTCTGAATGTTTTCGGTCATTCAGTATTTCAGCAAAAATAGACAGACTTGTCTGTTTTGTTGAATTATAGAGACTTTGTGGAGAAAAACAACCAATCTCTGATTATTTTGGCTGAAATTTATTCATCATGCTTAATATTCCTTAAAAACTGTAGGGTATTCATTATTTATTGTGTTATTCAGCCGAATGATTAAGGCACCTTGGGGGTAAATAAATGGTAAATTCATTGATTGGTTCAATCAGAACACTATAGGGTTTGAGCTGATCTTCATAGCATACAAGATTGAGCCTTGCTAAAAGTTCAAAGCGAGCATAGTGCAGCGTTGCAGGTTTCGGATTTAAGCGGCCATGCCACACACGATAGCTGCCGAGTTTTCCATCGCGGCGATGGTAAAATCCTGCTAAAGGATGAGTCAAGAAGACCTGATAACTTTCTAAATTGGGAAAGCCTTCAAAAAGCCATTGGTCATGTTCCGACTGAGACAAATGTACATCTGAAGTGGCCCATGCCGATTGAGTTCGCATTTTATATTGTGTATATCGACCCTCTGCATCTTGCTGACAATCAAACTCAATCTGTGCAGGATGCCACGGTAGTTGCCAGACATAACGAGGAACGATTAGCGTCCAAGAGTCCAAAGTCGTTCCTAAAAACCAAACACAACGTTCCTGTGTTTCCTGATCAATCACGTAGACCCGATAATTGGTTTGCTCCATAGTGAATTTTGGAAAAGGATAAACCGCAGAGCTGAAATCGACATCGATGAAGGGCACTACCGACATCAGTGCATGTTGTTTGCCTTGGTATTCTATCGTGTCTAACTTAAATCGTGCTGGAATGATCTCTTTAAAACGAGCTGGGTCAACGGCATAAGTAATGAGGGCAAAATGCTGGAGTTTGCACTGTACATCGAGACCGCTGGGCTTGGGTTTTGGATGTAAATAGTCTTTAAATTTGAGTTCTGGAAAGGTCATGGGTTTAAATTCTAGATTTGTTATTTTTTTTAATATTAGATAAAACTATGCGTAGAGTAAATAAAAAACCGAAGCCTAAGCTTCGGTTTTTTAATATCTTTATACGATCTTATTTTTCAACGAATGCACGTTCAATAACGTAGTCACCAAGTACACCCATACGTGGCGACTCTTTTAAACCATGTTGGTCTAGAAGTGCAGCAACGTCATCGAGGAATGCAGGGCTACCGCAAAGCATTGCACGGTCCGTTTCTGGGTTAAAACGTGGTAAACCGATCTTCTCAAAAATCTCGCCAGTTTCAATTACTGTTGTTACACGACCTTGGTTTGGATACTCTTCACGAGTAACTGTTGGGTAGTAAACCAATTTATCTTTAATGCCTAGCTCTTCAAAGAACTCATTGTTCGGAAGTTCGTCTAAAATAAGGTCTTGGTAAGCCAATTCAGAAATGAAGCGTGTACCATGAACCACAATCACTTTCTCAAAACGTTCATAGGTTTCAGGGTCACGAATGGTTGCTAAGAACGGCGCAAGACCTGTACCAGAAGAAAGTAGGTATAAGTTTTTACCTGGGTTTAAGTCATCAAGTACTAAAGTTCCTGTCGGTTTTTTAGATACCAAAATTTCGTCGCCCACTTTAACTTTTTGTAAAATAGAGGTTAACGGGCCATCTGGAACTTTAATTGAGAAAAACTCAAGTTCTTCTTCGTAGTTTGCACTAGCGATAGAATAAGCACGCATTAACGGTTTGCCATTTACTTCAAGGCCGATCATCACAAATTGACCGTTTTTAAAACGTAGAGCAGTGTCGCGCGTCGTTTTAAAAGAGAATAAAGTATCATTCCAATGGTGGACGTGAGTAATCTTTTCGACGTTGAAAGCAGCCATTAAAGGTCTCAATAAATTATCAAATTAGAACAGGTTGCTATTCTAATCTAAAATCATTCTCGATAAACTGAATATATTTAATTGAGCTTATTAGAAAAAGTGATGATGACTGATTTAACCTTGCCAATTATTGGCTATATGCACTCTTCTTATAAGGAAAAGTTTGGTATTCCTCGTCAGCCTAATTTGGTTCAAGTGGAATCGTATATTGAAATGCTAGCACCCTATAATGATGTTCTGGCCTTTGAAGGGATTGAGGCATTTAGTCATTTATGGTTGGTGTGGCAGTTTCATGACAATAAAAATCCAGAAAAAACCCAGTTTCGTCCACAAGTTCGTCCGCCACGCTTAGGAGGGAATAAAAAAATAGGGGTGTTTGCTACGCGTAGTATGTATCGTCCTTCACCGATTGGTCTATCGGTGGTAAAGCTCAAGTACGTTAAAAAAGAAGGGAAATCGGTTCGAGTGTATGTCACAGGAAGTGATTTGCTAGATGGCACCCCGATTGTGGATATCAAACCCTATATTCACTACTCAGATGCCGTTATAGAAGCGGAAAGTGGCTATGCGCAAGATGAACCTAAACGTAAATCGGTGATATGGTCGAATCGGGCGATCGAACAGAAGCAGCAGCTTTTGACGAGTGGGAAATTGTCTGTACAGACCGTGCAAGAGCTTGAAGCCGTTTTATCTTTAGATCCCAGACCAGCGTATCAGAAGGATGAAGCGCGGGTATATAAAATGAAATTTGCTACTGTTGATATCGCTTTTACAGTGGGTGAAACTACAGTGAATATCACGGCCGTAGAATGAGAGATTTAAAGAGATAAGCTCCAATACAATAGCCCAATCAAAACCACCATATGCAAAATCTGAATCGGGGCAAAAGCAATAAAGTATTGCTTACCACCTGTTAAGGCGGCATTAATGGACTTGGCAACAGCGTGTGCAGTCAAACCTAATATAAATGCAGACATTGCTGCCGTGTCTGTCGGTGCCCCTTGCATGACCACTGTTGCCATCGCTGCATGAATCTCAAACAAAGAAGCCAGCAAAGTCCCAGCAATTAAACCTGCATCTCCCAGCCAAAGGTTAAGTCCATACACACCAGCTTGGATGAGCGTCAAAGTCAGGGCAATAATGCCAGCCTCTTTTAGGCTAAACATGCGTGAATCAGTGGGTTGATTTTGTTCTTGTGCAGGGGCAGATCGTACCAACGCATAAGCACAGATCCCTAAAAGGACACTTGCTACAAGGGTCGGAAGCAGTATGGTTTTGAGCCAAAGTATACTCACACCTGCGACGATAATCAGCAGTTGTAATAAAGTTGCAATACAGGACATGAGCGCTGCACCTGCATTGGGTTTAGCGAGTGCTCGACCTGCACGTACTTCCATGCCTAAGCTAGCAACTGTCGCTGTACTGGATACAAAACCTGAGGCGATTGCCGATAAAATCATGGCATTTTTAGTGCTCAGCAGTCGTTTGGCAATATGTGCAAGCGCTTGAACAGCAAGAATGAGTGTGACTAATTTTAAAAGAATATAGGGATTCAGCACAGCACCCCATAAAGGCGTATTCGGCGTTAAGGGCAGGGCAATTAAAATCAGCGCTAGGAGAAAGATACCGTCTTTAAATTCAGCTTCAGTGATCCATTTCCCCGCAATGCTGTGCATAGAATGTTTGGTCATTAAAATAATGGTCAGGAGCACGGCTAAACCTGCCGCTAAAGGGGTATTCCATAGGCACATGGCGCCAATAAAATACGTCATGACAAAGGCAAGTTCAGTGGTTGAACCCAAATCTTCTGTTTGGTTTTTCATTGAGAATATAACTATGCCGCCGATGATCAGCGTACCAACAATGCCAATATTGACACCAAATAAAAAACAAATGGCACCGAGAAGGGCACAAATGGCAAAGGAGCGTAGTCCTGCAAAGCTCTGTTGGTTTTCACGTTGTTTGCTTCGTTCGCGCTCTAGACCAATCAACAGTCCACAGCCTAACGCTGAAGCCAAGGTGATGAGGATCTCAGATAACGCTAAACTGTTGATGGAAATTGCGCTGAAGTCCAAGCCTATCTCACAAAATCTAATGACCTGTCTAAAATATAGGCGAATGCTGAAGGTGGATTCAAGTTAAAAGAGCAAGATTTGTGAGTAAATTCGTGATTCTATTGAGAACTTGGCTACTCCTCGATATTTGTAGGATTTGCTTATGCTTTGTGCGAATGAATACAGAAAATCTTGCTATAGTGGAGTTATGTTTGGGGACGTATAACAATGAATTTTAATTTTGAAATTGATACTACTTGGTGCTTAGATCAACTGTTTAAAGATGGGCGAATTACTGAAAAAGAAAAAAATCTAGTACAAACCTCGCACCGTCAACGCGATCAATTGAAGTGGCATCCTTTACAGTGGATTGCTCATTTTAATCTGGTGGATCAGTCGCATCCGCAGTCGAGACTGACATTAAATCGGCTGTGTCAATGGTTAGCCGAAAAGACTCAATTACCGTTTTATGTGATTGATCCACTCAAAGCCGATGTGCAAGCTTTGACTTCGGTGATGTCTCAAGAATTCGCCTTCCGCAATAAAATCTTGGCTGTTGAAGTTCAGGCCAATCAAGTGTTGATTGCAACAGATCAGCCATATATGAAAGATTGGATCGCAAATTTGGAGCAGAATGTTGCACCGAAAAAAATCCAGCGTGTATTACTCAGCCCTGAACAATTACAGCGGTATATGGTCGAGTATTATCAGGTGAGTCGCGCCGTCAGTAACTCCCAGAAGTCTGGGAGTTATGACCGTGATAATAAAGGCGTAGAAGCACTTTTACAGTTGGGCGATAGCCAGAACCCTGATGCCAATGACCAACACATTGTTAAATTAGTTGACTGGGTTTTACAGTTTGCTTTTGAGCAAGGTGCCAGTGATATTCACTTAGAACCACGTAAAGACAACGGCAAAGTTCGTTTCCGTATTGATGGGGTATTACATACGATTTATAACATGCCTGCCAATACTTTAACCGCGGTGATTTCACGGATTAAAATTTTAGGTCGAATGAACGTGGCGGAAAAACGTAAACCACAAGATGGGCGTTTAAAAACACGGACACCGAAAGGGCAAGAAACAGAACTGCGTCTTTCGACTTTACCGACTGCTTTTGGTGAAAAGTTGGTGATGCGTATTTTTGACCCTGAAGTTTTAGTGCGTAGCTTTCAGCAGTTGGGTTTTGAAGGGCATTTGCTCAGTGATTGGCAAGCACTGACTTCGCATAGTCACGGCATTATTTTAGTGACAGGGCCAACGGGTTCAGGTAAAACCACCACGCTTTATTCTTCTTTGAAACAATTGGCTACCGAACAAGTGAACGTCTGTACCATTGAAGACCCGATTGAAATGTTAGAGCCGAGTTTTAACCAAATGCAGGTGAATACAGGCATTGATCTTGGTTTTGCTGATGGTGTTCGTGCGCTGATGCGTCAAGACCCTGACATTATTATGGTCGGTGAGATTCGTGATCATGATACGGCCAATATGGCGATTCAAGCAGCACTTACAGGACATTTAGTGCTGTCAACTCTGCACACCAATGATGCACCTTCCAGTCTGACGCGTTTGCATGATTTAGGTGTACAGCCGTTCTTAACCGCGGCAACCATTTTAGGGGTATTGGCACAGCGTCTCGTACGCCGCTTATGTCCACATTGTAAAGTTGAAAAGCAAATCAACAGCCAAGAATGGGAGCATCTGACTTTTGATTACATTATGGAGATGCCTGAAAAAGTCTTTACCGCAGTAGGGTGCGACGAGTGCCGTCAAACGGGCTACAAAGGACGAGTCGGTATTTATGAGTTTATGCCTGTGAGTTTAGAGGCGAAGCAACTGATTGGTGCTAATGGTGACTTGACCGCATTGCGTCAACAAGCCAAAAAAGAAGGCATTGAGCCTTTAAGAATTGCGGGTGCACGTAAAGTTTTAGAAGGCGTCACGACGCTAGAAGAAGTGTTACGTGTCGTCCCACTCAACTAAGCGTTTAATGCTTTACTTGAAGCTTTCTTAAGATTCAGCTCATCTAGTTTTGGTTTAATAGCTTCATCAAATAGATGAACAATTAAATAGAGGTACGGGATATGAATATGATGATGAAAGCGTTATTGGTTGCTGGTGTTATTTGCTCAACCACTGTCGCTGTAGCAAATACGGCAGTGAACCAAGCGGCAGTTGCTGCTTCAACACCAACCACGGTTAAGCATGCCTTAACATTAAAAGATGACAGTCATGTCCAGTTAAAAGGTTATGTGGTCAAAGCCATTGGGGATGAGAAGTATGAATTCCGTGACCAAACTGGTTCAATTACTGTCGACATTGATGATGAGTTATGGGGTGGCAAAGCAATTTCGGCTAAAACACCTGTAACCATTATCGGTGAAGTAGATATTGACTACAAACCAGCAAAACGCGTTGAAATTGACGTAGATCAAGTGAAATTCTAAACACACTTGCCCAAGTTCAATTCAATTTTGATTGGGCATTCTTAAAAAAACCACAGGGCTTTGAATGGATATTAGCCCTGTGGTTTTTTGTATTTTGAGCCATTTCACGGCATGATCTAAACAATAGTGATTAGGCAGGTTAAGCAGTGCGGATATTATTAGCAGAAGATGATGCCTCTCAAGCTGAGAGTATTAAAACTTGGCTTGAAATGGATGGCTACAGTGTCGACTGGGTGGAACGGGGCGACCATGCCATTTTAGCCATTGAACAGCATCAGTATGACTGTGTGCTTTTAGATCGTGGTTTGCCACATGCCACAGGTGATGACATTTTGCTGAAAGTCCGTGGCAAGAACCTATCGACTCCTGTGATTTTTTTAACAGCACGTGACAGTATTCGAGATCGAGTCGAAGGGCTAGACTTGGGCGCCAATGATTATTTGGTCAAACCTTTTAGTCTAGAGGAATTATCCGCTCGAATTCGTTTACAACTTCGACAGCAACAGCATAGTAGCTCGCAGGTATTGAGCTATGCCAATATCCAACTCGACCCACAGGCCAAAAGTGTGACTCAAAATGGTCAAGCTGTTAATTTAACCGCCAAAGAGTTTCAAATTTTGCATAAATTGATGCTCAAGCCCGAATATGTCGTTACGCGGGAACAACTTGAGGAAAGTCTTTATGCATGGGGCGATGAAATCGAAAGCAATGCGATCGAGGTTTTTATTTATCAATTGAGAAAAAAACTCGGTAGCCACTGTATTAAAACCATTCGTGGTTTGGGCTACAGAATGAATCAGGACATATAATGGCTCAGCCAATTTCACTCCAGCGTCAGCTTGTTAAAAGTTCGCTCCTCAGTTCGATACTGGCGGGGCTTTTGGCATTGCTGATGTTTATTGGGGTGTCGGTTTATCAGACCATGTCTATGCAAGATGAAATCATGGATGAAATGGCTGATATGTTGCTGGCAGATGATTTAACGGTCAGCAATGGCCAAGCCTTGGCAGAGCTTAGTGATGAGTTTGATATTCGCTATCGACTCGATAATGCACAGCAACTTTTGACTGCATCCGAAGATGTTCCTGAAAAAATAACCGTGGATCATTTGAGTTTGGTTTCAGATGCACCTTATGGGTTTTATTGGTCAGAGCACAAACTGTGGCGTATTTATAATGCGCAGGATAATCATGGTTTACAGGTTCAAGTGACCCAGTCGATGTCCGAACGTTTCCATCCCTTTTGGCAAAGCATCCTAGTTTTCAGTGGTGTGTTGTTTTTAGTCTGGTGTATTCAGTGGTTGTTGATGCATTTTGCCATTCGACGTAAATTTCGGGTGATACATCAAGTTTCAGAGCAAATTTCAAATAAATCGGTCAATGATTTAGCACCTATTTCTATGCCAGAACCTGAGATGATTGAGTTACAACCGATGCTGTCTCAGCTGAATGCCTTATTGGCGCGTTTAGACCAAGCTTTAGTGGCAGAGCAGCGCTTTACCGCGGATGCTTCACATGAGCTACGTTCTCCACTGTCTGCGATACAAATGCGACTTCAGGTGCTCAAGCGCAAGTTTCCTGAACTTGAAAGTGAGTTAAAACCGATCCAACAAGATGTCAGTCGTGGGGTACAGGTGTTGGATAATTTGTTGTTGCTGGCACGGCTAGACCCTGAGCAAAAGGAAAACTTGGCGAAGACTAAGTTTGACTTAAGTCTGCTAATGCGGGATGTGATTAAAGCTTTACAGCCGTTTGCGGACTCAAAACAGATTAAAATTAACGTGGTGCTTGCAGAGCAGGTTTATGTATTGGCCAATGAGCAGCTCTTATTTAGCGCACTTCGCAATTTGCTCGACAATGCCATTCGCTATAGCCCCGAGCAGGCACAAGTTTTTGTCAATCTCACGATCGAAAAACAGCAGCTCAGACTGAGGATTGAAAATAGTGGAAATGGGGTCGATGCTACGATTATCCAGCGTTTGGGTGAGCGCTTCTATCGGGCTTTAGGTACAAAAACACAAGGTTCAGGCTTGGGCTTATCGATTTGTCAGAAAATTGTCGATTTACATGCAGGGCAGTTGTTATTTAGTTCATCCGACTTAGGCGGTTTAAAAGTGGAGCTGCTGTTAAATACGCTTGAGACTTAGATATGCAGATTGTGATCTATTATCAAAACAGCATAAATGATCAAACTTAAAGACACTAAAAAGCAGTACGCGCTGACATACTGCTTGTTTCCACGATTATTGTTATTGGGTTTTTTATAGTTCTTATTTGGTAAGAATGAGTCGATTATTGCGAGTGAGTCGTAGACGATACTCTTCTCCAGCATGCATAATGCGAATTTCACGGCCTAGGGCAAATAAGTTGTTTGAGTGTAGCATTGGTAGTGAATGGGCTGTTTCGTTACGAGTAAATAAGCTAAATGGTGCGTTCATTCTGGCGACTCCGTGGTATATGTTGAACGATTTAAATGATAATCATTATCGAATGAAGCTGTCAACATTTTCTCGCTGAAAATATAAAAAACTTCAATATCGTTACATGCAGTCACTCAATACACCACACATCTGAAATGGAATCTGATTATGTCAAAACCTTTGGTTCAAGTCGCTATAGCCATCCTTTTACATCAAGGTAAAGTGTTGGTGGGTTGGCGGCAGGCGGAACAGCATCAGGGCAATAAGCACGAATTTCCTGGAGGGAAGGTGGAAGCAGGTGAAACGCCTGAACAAGCCTGTCGCCGTGAAGTGTTAGAGGAAGTTGGAGTTGATATACAAGATTGGCATGTTTTTGACTGTATTCAGTTTGAATATGACGATGTGATTGTCAATTTGCATTTATTTCATGCCACAGTATCAAATCATCTATTGGCAGACATTCACTCACCATGGGCGTGGTTCAAGCGTGCCGAATTACAAGATCTTAACTTTCCAAAAGCCAATCAGGCCATTTTGACGCGACTTTATGCTGCACCCGTGATTAAAATTTCAGATCAAATCGATGTGTTGAAGGATTTGCCTGAACAACAAGTACTGTATTGGCGAGTGCCTGCCAGTCCTGAACATATTTTAAAAATTGCAGAACTGAGTGTAGAACAATTAGCACGGGTGATTGTCAATATAGAACTATGGAAAGGTTTAAATCCACTACAACAGCAGGCAGTTGCGGCTATACACCTGAAACAATCTCAACTGATGCAATTGAGTAAAGGGGAGCTGAACATCGGACAGCGTTATATAGCGGCCTGTCATGACCGTAGCAGTGCTGAACATGCACAAGAAATTGGCTGTGATGCTCTTTTGCTCAGCCCTGTACTTAAAACACTCAGCCACCCCAATAGTGAAACTTTGGGTTGGCAACAGTTCAGTTTGATTGCAGAAGAGATTCACATCCCGATTTTTGCTCTCGGCGGCTTACAGTTAGCCGATTTAGCCAAGGCGCAAAGTTATGGTGCTTATGGTATAGCAGGGCAGCGCTCCATCTAACGGAGCGTGCTTTTAAGACAGACTTTTGATTGCTGTTTGGGCTTGTTGAATGGTTTTCTGATTCTTCTGCATTTGACCTGCTTTTAAGATAATGCTCCAAAGCTGCTTTTTCATGGCATTGCTTTGGGCATAACTCAAGCCGCGACGTGCAAGCGATTCCGCATTTGCAGGTTGTTTTTGTTGATTAGCAATTAAAGCCAAATACAAAAAGGTCTCACTCGACTGTGGTGCTAAACGCTGTGCTTGCATGGCGTAGCTTTGTGCTTGGCTCCACTGGCCTTGGCGATAGGCCGTTTGCGTTTTTTGCATCAGGCTTTTAAAAGCAGGAAGCTGTCGCCCATCATCAAACTGTTGTTTGCTTTTCTGTTCAGGAATCACAATCTTCTGACGTTGAATTTCTTCGCGGTCATAAGGGTGAATTGTGACCCCAGAGGGTGTTTTCTGCTCTTTATCCGCCTGTGTCGGCTTTTCAGGTATCTTTTTTTCAGCTGGCTGTGGGAGGCTTTGACAGCCTGCCACAGTCACGATGGTTGCTAAGATACTTAAACGTTTAAACCACATCAAAATTTAAATCCGTCCTATTTATTCAGGTTGATAGCTACCACTCGAAATGACTTGCGTCTCATCTTCTAAGTTTCGCTGCATGTTCGATTCACTTTCACGAATATAGTTGTCTATGCTGTCGCCTTGTTCAGGTGTAGCTTGGTAACCATCTGTTTCAGGATTGTAAGTGGGTTCAACTTGATAATGCGGTAAGCCACATGTGGTTGCTTTGCGTGGTACGGTGTTTCGCAAGAGGGGAATATACATTGCACCCTCACAACCTTGAGCGGCAAGATAACCCGTGCCACGATCAATCCAATGCCATTGCACATCATCCGGTTGGCGTAAGTTGACTGGTTTTTGACGCAGCTGGCTCATTACACTTGTCCACACTGGCAACGCACCTGAAGAACCTGTTAAGCCAGTTTGTTTATTGTCATCTAAACCTAGCCAAACCACAGAAACATAATTGCCCGAGTAACCTGCAAACCATGAGTCACGGGTGTCATTGGTGGTTCCAGATTTGCCTGCAAGCTGAAGTGAGTTTGGTAGAGTGTTATAAGCTGAACGACCTGTACCTGAGGTCATCACTTGTTGTAGACCATAGTTCAGGACATAGGCAGAAGCAGGGTCAATGGTTTGTTGGACATTTAAACCATAACGGGTCAGCAAGCGACCATTTTGATCGACAACAGTACGAATGGATTTAGTCGGATACTTAAAACCGCCTGTGGCAAAGTTGCCATAAATGCTGAGCATTTCCATCGGAGACATGTCTACCGCACCCAAGAAAATGGATGGATAGGTTGGGATGTTACTGGTCACACCAAAACGTTTTAGGTGGTTACTAAACGTCGATAAACCAAACTCTTGACCAAGGCGAACAGCTGATAAGTTATATGAATTAGACAGTGCTTGTACCATTGGCACAACGCCATGTTCACCACCGCTATAGTTCTTGGGTGTCCATGCTTTACCATTGGATTGAATACTAATGCTGCTATCTTCAATTGGGCTGGCCCAGTTGTAACGTCCCGATTGAATCGCACTGAGGTAAATCACAGGTTTAAGTAGTGAACCGACTTGACGTTTGGCATCGAGTGCACGGTTAAAACCAGTAAAGTCTTGGGTTGAACCAACAGCTGCAACCAATTCGCCATTTTCAGGATGAGCAACCAATACCGCACCTTGCAGCTCTTTTAGACGGCTTGAGCCACGGCTTAAGCGACCAACAGTCGATTTAAACGCATCTTGAATTTTGGTTTGGGCAATCGGATCAAGCGTTGTAAAGATGCGTAGACCTTGGTTGGTCAAATCACCTTCTTGGTATTCGGTACGTAATTGACGGCGTACAATGTCTAAGAAATCTGGGAAACGTGAAGGGCCGAGAGTCGGTTTGGCAATCACATTTAAAGGGCGAGCTGTTTCAGTTTCATATTGTTCTTGGGTCAGATAGCCCATGACCAACATGTTGTTTAAAACAATATTACGACGCTTTTTCGCAGCTTCTGGGTTACGCCAAGGGTTATATAAGGTTGGACCTTGTACCAAACCCACCAAATAAGCTTGTTGCGCAATATTTAGCTCACGTAAAGGCATCCCGAAGTAAAACTGCGAAGCCAAACCATAACCATTAATGGAATAGTTGCCGTTTTGCCCGAGGTTCACTTCGTTGAGATAGGCTTCTAAAATTTCATCTTTGTCATAGTGAAACTCGACCAATAAAGCCATAAATGCTTCATTGACTTTACGCTTAATGGTTTTTTCAGGGGTGAGATAGAAGTTTTTCACCAACTGTTGGGTCAGTGTTGAACCACCTTGACGTTTTCCACCCGTGACATTACTCACAATCGCACGTGCCGTACCACGAATCGAAACGCCGTGGTGACTATAGAAATTACGATCTTCGGTTGCAATTAAAGCTTCAATTAAAGGCTTAGGCACTTTGTCGAGTTTAATCAGGACACGGTCTTCGTTATGCTGCGGATAAATCCCGCCAATCAGCATCGGCTCTAAACGTGCAATCCCTGTAGAAGAGGGTTTAGTTGCACTGACTTCAGCCACTTGCTCATCGGCAAAGGTGACTTTAAGCACTTGTTCAGGCTCGACACTATCACCGAAGTCAAAGCCACGGGTATGTACATATAGCTCATTGCCAGAACTGACAAAGTTCCCTGATTTGGTATAGTTTTCCGAGGACTTATAGCCCAAAAGTTTTAACTCTTGAGTGAAGTCAGCCTGATTGACAGGGGCATTGGTATACACTTCGAGTGGGCGTGCGAATACCTTCGCAGGAATGTCCCAGCGTTTGCCTTCAAACTTGTCACGTACAACGGAGTCGAGTCTTATTAAATAAATACTAAACACCAAGAATGCTGCAATGACTAAGATGCAGAAGATCAGTGCAATTAAACCTATGCCACGTTCTGACTTCATAAATACGAATAAGATCCTGAGAAATTGTGCTAATCATGCGAAGCTTTTCGCTAATTTGCAATAATTAAACTGTGAACAAACTGAAATATAGAGACAATTCCGTGTGTAGCAGCAGTCACTTTAGTTTTTGAATCAATTTAAATAAATAATGTTATGATAGGCGGGAATCGTAGCGGAGCGATGTTGCAGGTGCAAATTTCACATAAAACATTTCGAAACATAGGCTTAATTGGACGTCCAGATAAGTCTTCAGTTGTCGAAACCTTATGTCTTATTCATGATCATCTACTCAGCTTAGGGTTACATCCCGTTTTTGATGCGCAAACCGCTGAACTGGTTCCTTATAAAAATACACAAACGGTGAGTCGTGCACTTCTGGGTGAAGTGGTCGATTTGGTGATTGTGGTGGGCGGGGATGGCTCACTTCTGCATGCTGCACGTGCCTTGGTCAAATTCAATACTCCTGTAATGGGTGTAAACCGAGGGCGTTTGGGTTTTTTAACCGATATCAAGCCGACTGAAGTGATTTTTAAGCTCGATCAAGTTTTAAAAGGTGAGTTTCAGTTAGATCGTCGTTTCTTATTGGAAATGGAAATTCGCTCAAAGGGCGAGACGATTTATGATGCGATTGCGCTAAACGATGTGGTACTACACTCGGGCAAGTCGGTGCATATGATTGACTTCGAACTGAATATCGATGGTCAATATGTCTACCGTCAACACAGTGATGGTTTGATTGTATCGACGCCTACGGGTTCAACAGCCTATTCGTTGTCAGGTGGTGGCCCAATCGTGCATCCGGGGATGGATGCGATTGCTTTGGTACCGATGCATCCGCATACCTTGTCTTCACGCCCAATTGTGGTGGGTGGACACAGTGAAATTAAGCTTCTGATTCGTGAAAACCGTGTCTTGCCGATGGTCAGTGCCGATGGTCAACACAGTGTTTCGCTCAATGTGGGAGACAGCTTACATATTCGTAAGCACCCCTTTAAACTGAATTTATTACATCCACCGGGTTATGATTTTTATATGTCATGCCGAACTAAACTTGGGTGGAACCAAGATTTTGACTCTTTTCAACAGGATTAAATCATGAATATTGAACAGATGCTTTCTATTTTAGATGCTGATATTGTTGAGCGTTTAAAAACAGCTGTAGAAATTGGTAAATGGCCAAATGGCGTTGCGTTGACTGCTGAACAACGTCAAACTTGTATGCAAGCCGTTATTGCTTGGGAGCATCAGAATACTCCTGAAAAAGAACGTACTGGCTATATCGATAAAGGGCATAAAGAAGAAGGTGAGGAGTGTGATTCTCATGTGCCTGAACCAGAATTTAAACCTATTCGTTTTATTTAATTGATTAAAAATACGTTGAATCGCTCAGCAACAGATGCTTTGTGATTCAACAACTCAATTTAAAAGAATAACCTTCAAACTGTTTCAATCCTTATGCTTATAAAAATAATAAAGCTCACTCGACTCGGTTTATTCTTCATTACTGCAATTTCGACCAATGTATTTGCAGAGACAACAAGTGATGCAAGAAAAATTGAATGTTTATTAGATGTTTCTGTGTTACCGAGTCAAAATTTTCAAAATCCCGTCACGCAATATACATCAATGAAAAATGATGGCTATCCGATGTTATTGATTGGGATAAACATCCATAACGCCCATGCAGGCGAAGCATCGAAAAAGATAAAAAGCCATCAACTCTATTGTTCAAACCTCATTGGACAACAAAAAGATGTTTATTTATCTGGCCCTTATGAATCTCGAAAAATCGATATTCATATTGGTGATCAGTTGAATCTCAGAAATATTCATTCTTCAGGAAAGCGTTATCCTTACTGGGCTGACTTTTACTGGATCGAAAAGCGTGGCGAATAACGTTCACGCTTTTGTTTGTCCCTTATGCTTAGAAACGAGTGTGCCAAAGCTGCTTGGCCTGTTGCATGGCATCGCTATAAGTATTGCACGCTCCCATGGTATATAACGCAATGCCAATGGTTTCAGTCACTGCCATTTCACCATATTCATGCTGTTTTTCACCCAGCCAAACTGCTTTAAAATCAGCCAAATCTAACTCTTCTTCAATTGGGCTTCGGTTGTCGGTAAGTTTAGGGAGCTCATGTTCGTAGAGTTCACCATTTTTGATGCCGCAGATCAGTGTTTTTGCATCTGGGTTACGCTCAAATTCGCCGCCTTCACCTTTAATGACCGCACTATTTTGATAACCCAGTTTAAATGCTGCTCGCTGATGCGAACCACGATAGGCAGGGTGGAAAATAGCTTGCAGGGTTGCTTTCGCATTAAAAGGATTGATCAAGCGTGCAAGGGTATGAATGGGTGAGCGAAGACCCATAACATTTCGTAGGGAAATTAAGTCACTTAAAATCGGGGAAATGGCGTGCAGCGGCAAATACGCAAAATTACGCGACGCTAATTCCTGTTCCACATCTGCTTGAGTTTGGCAAATATTAAAATCGAGATACTCTAATACCTGTTCAGTATAAATACGGTTAATGGTATGACCTGATGCACCGTGCATCACGACCTTATAACCTGCTTTGGCTAAAGTCAGTGCCGCTAAGAGAAACCATGGATAGTGTTTACGCTTGCCAGCATAAGACGACCAGTCTAAATCGACCTCTAAAGGCGTGAACGGCAGTTGATCTCGTGTGGCTTGAACAAAGCCTGCCAGTTCATCTACAGACTCTTCCTTAACCCGAAGTAGCATTAGGAATGCACCGAGCTGTACATCTAACACTTGATTTTTCAGGATCATATCAAAGGCTTGGTAAGCTTCTTCATAACTGAGTGAGCGTGCCCCGTTTTTCCCTTTACCAATAATGCGAACAAATTGGGCAAAAGGGTGCTCAGCATCTTTATAAATATTTCTTTTGTTGTTCATGAAAAAACCAAAGTAAGTGAAGGCTGTGTTGTGCTATTTTAGTGGAACAATCAAAAAAAAAAGCACTTTTAATTTTAAATAAATTTTCCACCATTAGACTAAAGTATGAGTCATATTGTTTAGATTTTATACATTATGGTTGAAATCAGTTTACTTTGATTAAAGAATGTTAGGTAAAATTTACCCAATAATTGTGACTCGCTAGTTTTTAGTCTCTCCCATTGCAGTAAATATGAATGAACTGTGATTTTTGTCACAGTGCTGTTGTTTGTACACCATGATTTTTTTACCCGGTGTTTGGATGCGGTCCAAACTGTGGGCTTTTTTGTGTTTATCAGAAAGCCAACTACCTATGAGGAAGTATAGGTATACCGATTTTTTCAGTCTTTTGATTTACAGAAGTATTCGTTATGACTAAGAAACCAATCTATAAGTCACTATATTTTCAAGTTATTGTCGCGATTATTGCGGGTATCTTAGTAGGACATTTTTTCCCTAGTGGTACGCAAGTTATCAATGGCGTTGAAAAATATGTACCCGGCTGGGGCGAGCTTTTTTATCCTCTAGGTCAAGGCTTCATTAAGCTGATCAAGATGATTATTGCACCAGTAATTTTCTGTACCGTCGTGAGTGGTATCGCGGGTATGGAAAGTATGAAGTCTGTGGGTAAAACAGGCGGTGTTGCGCTACTTTACTTTGAAATTGTATCGACTATTGCACTATTGATCGGTTTACTGGTCATTAACATCTGGAAGCCAGGTGTGGGCATGAACGTTGACCCTTCAACATTAGATACTTCTGGTATCTCAAAGTTTGTTGAATCTGGTCAGCAGCAATCGACTGTCGATTTCTTTATGCATATTATTCCAAACACCGTGGTTGGTGCATTTGCTGAAGGTGAAATCCTGCAAGTGCTACTTTTTGCCTTGATGTTTGGTTTTGCATTACACAAGTTGGGCGATGCAGGTAAACCTGTACTGAAGTTCATCGATCAAATTTCTCATGTGTTCTTTAACATTGTAAACATGATCATGAAACTTGCTCCAATTGGTGCTTTTGGTGCAATGGCATATACCATCGGTAAATATGGTATTGGTAGCTTGGCGCAACTGGCTCAGTTGATTATCTGTTTCTACATTACTTGTTTACTTTTCATTTTCTTGGTTCTAGGTACTATTTCACGTCTTTGTGGCTTCAGCATTTTGAAAATGATTCGTATGATTCGCGAAGAGTTGTTGATCGTACTGGGTACCTCATCTTCAGAGTCGGTTTTACCGCGTATGTTGAAAAAGCTTGAGATTGCGGGTTGTGAAAAGTCAGTGGTTGGTTTGGTTATTCCAACAGGCTATTCATTTAACTTAGACGGTACCTCAATCTATTTAACGATGGCTGCGATCTTCATTGCACAAGCGACCAATACTCAGCTGGATCTCATGCACCAAGTGACGTTATTGGGTGTGTTATTGATTTCATCGAAAGGTGCTGCGGGTGTAACAGGTTCTGGCTTTATTGTGATGGCAGCGACTTTGTCAGCCGTTGGTCATATTCCAGTGGCGGGTCTTGCGCTTATCTTAGGTATTGACCGTTTCATGTCTGAAGCACGTGCTTTAACCAACTTGGTGGGTAACTCATTGGCAACGATTGTTGTTGCGAAATGGGTGGGTCAGTTAGACCAAGAGAAATTACATTTTGCACTAGCAAATCCAGATGAAGTAGACCGCCAAATGGCTGTTGAAGAAAATGCTCACGCATAATTTCAGTTCATCTTAAACAGGAAGCCTAAGGGCTTCCTTTTTTATTGGCATAAAAAAATGGCCTGATGCGGTCATGACAGTTGCGTTAAAAATGGCTAGCATGTGGACTGAATAATAAAACAACGTCACTACAAGGAAGAAACATGTTGAATTATGATGCAGACCTAGAACTATTTCGCGATAACTTTCGCCGTTTTATGAATGAACACATTGCGCCACACTATGAACAGTGGGAACGAGAAGGCTTAATGCCGCGCTCAGTCTGGAATGCCTTGGGTGAAAATGGTTTCTTATGTGTCGATGTTCCAGAGGAATACGGCGGTTATGGTGTTCCAACGCATTATTCACTCATGTTGGTGGAAGAGTCGGCACGTGCGGGTTTTAGTGCTTTATCGACAGGAATTTCTTGTCACTCCGAAATTGCTGCGCCTTATATTTTGCACATTGGAACGGAAGCACAGAAGCAGTACTGGTTACCGAAAATGGTGTCAGGTGAGGTGGTCGGTGCGATTGGGATGACGGAACCGGGTGCGGGTTCAGACTTACAAGCCATGCGCAGTAACGCCATTTTGCAAGGGGAGCATTATATTTTAAATGGCTCTAAAACCTTTATTTCAAATGGGCAGCATGCCGACCTTGTGGTGTTGGCAGTAAAAACTGATCCGCAAGCCCGCGCAAAGGGTGTTTCACTGATGTTAGTCGATACCCACTTAGAAGGGTTTAAAAAAGGCACCAACCTCGACAAAATTGGGCTACATTCACAAGACACTTCTGAGTTGTTTTATGACAATGTAAAAGTCCCGAAAAATCAATTGTTGGGACAAGCTGGTCAAGGTTTTGCCTATCTGATGCAAGAGCTACCACGTGAGCGTACGGCAATTGCAGCCACGGCTATAGGTGCAATTCGTGGTTCGATTGATGTCACTATTCAATACGTCAAAGAGCGCCAAGCTTTTGGTCAACATATTTCGCAGTTCCAAAATACCCGCTTTGTTTTGGCTCAAGCTAAGATTGATGAACAAGCCACAGCTGCTTTTTATAATCAAAACGTTGAGCTTTATATGCAAGGTAAGCTAGATGTCGAAACAGCAGCAGCGCTGAAAAGTTTTTCAACAGATATGCAAATGAAGGTGGCAGATAATTTATTGCAGCTCTTTGGTGGCTATGGCTATATGAGTGAATATCCAATTTCACGCTTCTTTGTCGATGCTCGTATTCAACGCATCTACGGCGGGACCAATGAAATTATGAAAGAAATTGTCGCACGTAGCTTGCTTGGGCGCTAAGCCTTAAGGTGTTGATATAAACATGCGTAAAAGAGCCTCAAGTAGGCTCTTTTTTATCGGTTCAGTACCAATAAACTTTCTTGTATAAAGGCGGGTAGGTCATATTGGGTTTGTGATGAAATGTATAAATTATTGTCATTCACAACACCTGTGTCATACAGCACGGCACCTGCATCTTTTAAGTCTTGATGAAGGTGATGGATACACGTCATGCGTCTACCTTTCACAACTCCAGCATGCATTAAAATTTTGGGTGCATCAGCACTGCATAAAATAGGTTTTTGCGTGTTTGCAAAGTGCCTGACAAATAAGATATAGCGTTCATCTTGGCACAGGTTGTCTGGCGAAAAACCGCCTGGAATGAGTAAGGCATCGAAGTCATGCACGGAGGCATCATCGATACTTTGGTCGATGGTGACAAAGGCTCTACGCTTTTTGCCATAAATGATTTTGCCAGCCTGACTTTCAAGGTTAATAATACTATGCCGAGCTGCTCGAAATGCTTCTACGGGTTCAGCATATTCGGCATCCTCAAAGTCATAGGTGACTAAGACTGCAATTTTTTTGTGCATGACAGTACCTACAGTTCATTATTGTTTTGTTTTATTGAGACTATAGAGCAATCGCTGCTGCTGCATACTCTCTTTGTTATGAATACGTCAACTTAAGTAAAGCATATTTTAAAAGATATTCTAACGCACTGAAATACGGATGAATGGTGATTTTTGTGAAGGTGTAGCAAAATTTTTCAAAAGCTAGACAGGGCTTTAAAAGGGAAGAGCTCAGACTTGCAAAACATCTTCGTGGTATTTGGATTGGGCGATATTCTATGCATAAAAGTAAGAAGAAAATAGGCAAGACTCAGTGGTTTTATTGATGTCTATTATTGGGGCAGTTTATTGATAAACTTGATGATTAAATCAACTGTATGTTTTTAGCACTGAAACATGCAAAGTCTTATTGCGCAAGATTTCAAAGCTAACTATTGTTATACTGTTTGCACAATGTATATGAAGGGCGACATAACAATGATCCAAGACGATCAAAACACAACGACTTCTCTTGACCTCAACCAAATCCGTCAGGATATCGACTCTGTTGATCAACAGATTCAACAACTTATTAACCGTCGTGCGAAACTGGCGGAAGCTGTTGCAAAAGCAAAATTTGCTTCTGAAGAGAATCCAATGTTTTACCGTCCAGAACGTGAAGCGCAAGTTTTACGGAATGTTATGGAGCGTAATGAAGGCCCTTTATCTGATGTGACTATGGCACGTTTGTTCCGTGAAATCATGTCTGCATGTTTGGCTCTAGAAGCACCGCAAAGTATTGCATTTCTAGGCCCTGTCGGTACGTATACACACTCTGCGGTGTTGAAGCACTTTGGACATGATGCTGTGGTTCGTCCTTTACCGACTATTGATGAAGTGTTCCGTGAAGTGGAAGCAGGCAGTGCACACTATGGTTTGGTGCCAGTAGAAAACTCATCAGAAGGTGTGGTCAACCATACTTTGGATTGTTTTAAAGCCTCACACTTAAATGTAATTGGTGAAGTTGAATTGCGTATTCATCACCAGTTTCTTGTGTCTGAAAACACGCGTAAAGACAGCATTAAACAAATTTATGCACATCAGCAAACTTTGGCGCAGTGCCGTGCATGGTTGGACGCACACTATCCAGGTGTGGAACGTGTTGCTTTAAGCTCGAATGCTGAAGCAGCACGTCGTATTCGTACTGAATGGCATTCGGCTGCTATTGCATCTGATGTTGCAGCAAGTATTTATGACTTAGAAATTTTACACAGCAATATTGAAGATAATCCTGAGAACACTACACGTTTCTTGGTGATTGGTCGTGAAAGAATCCCGCAAAGTGGTAATGATAAAACCTCATTACTGATTTCTGCACATGATCGTGCAGGTGCATTATTGGAAATCCTTGCACCATTTGCAAAGCACAACATTAGTTTGACCAGCATCGAAACGCGTCCAGCATTGCCTGAAAAATGGGCTTATGTCTTCTTCATCGACTTAGAAGGGCATGTGGAACAAGACAATGTTAAAGCGGCGATTGAAGAGATTCGTCCACTGGTGAAAGAAGTTCGAGTATTGGGTTCATACCCGATTGCAGTATTGTAATCTCTAAGGTGGTTGGGTTTGTTCCAAACTCAACCATGTACACCACTTGTAAGAATGGAAAGGCCACATGTCGTTTGCTCCAGCCAATGAAGGTATTGCGAAGTTAAAACCATATCAACCGGGTAAGCCAATCAGCGAATTAGAGCGTGAATTGGGAATGACCGATATTGTTAAACTTGCCTCAAATGAAAACCCTTTGGGTTGTTCGGACAAAGTCAAAGAAGCAGTTGCGGCTGAATTGGCGGCAATTGGACGATATCCAGACGGTGGTGGTTTTATCTTGAAGGATCAAGTTCATGCGCAGTTTGGTGTAGCACATGATTGTATTACTTTAGGCAATGGTTCAAACGATCTGCTAGAAATTTTTGCCCGTGCATTTGTTTCAGAAAAAGATTCGGTGGTGTATAGCCAACACGCATTTGCAGTCTATGCTTTGGTCACACAAGCTATCAATGCCGAAGCGATTGAAGTACCTGCTCAAGGTTTTTCGCATGACCTTGACGCGATGGCAGCAGCAATTAAAGACAATACCAAATTGGTGTTTATTGCGAATCCCAATAATCCGACAGGAACTTGGTTTGAAGAGGCTGAATTTGAGCGCTTCATGCAACAAGTACCGAGTCATGTGATTGTGGTTTTAGATGAAGCTTATGTGGAATATTTCCCAGAGAACTTTAACAGCTTAAAGTTTTTAGCACAGTATTCGAACCTGATTGTTAGTCGTACCATGTCGAAGTGCTTTGGTTTAGCGGCATTACGTGTTGGCTTTGCTTTGGCATCGGCAGAAGTGACAGACTTCTTAAACCGTATTCGTCAGCCGTTTAACGTCAACCATTTAGCCATGGTGGCAGCGGTTGCTGCACTAAAAGATGAAGATTTCATTGAGAAATCACGTGTGGTCAATAAAGCTGGCATGGTGCAACTTGAAACAGGGTTTAAAGCGCTAGGCCTAAACTATGAGCCTTCTCGTGCTAACTTTATTTTGGTCGATATACAAGCTGATCCTGCACAAACTTTTAATGCTTTATTAAAAGAGGGGGTGATTGTTCGTCCAGTGGGCATCGCCAATCATTTACGAGTATCGATTGGAACTGAAGCTGAAAATACGAAATTTCTAACGGCTTTGGCCAACGTACTAGGTTTAGAGGCGAACGCTTAAATTATGTCTGCGCCACTATTTAAAAAAGTTGCATTTATTGGTCTTGGGTTGATTGGTTCGAGTCTTGCACGGGTCATGATTGCTGAGGGTTTAACCCAAAATATTGTAGCCTCTACACGTTCGGAAAAAACCTTACAGGATGCCAAAGCTTTGGGCTTAATCCAACAGGGGTATAGCGATCCTGTGCAGGCGGTTCAAGGTGCGGACTTGGTGGTTTTAGCCTTACCCGTTCGTGCAACGCAAAAAGTCTTGGAAACCATCAGACCCTATTTGCAAGAACATACGATTATTACCGATGTGGGCAGTACCAAAGGCAATGTGGTCGACGCGGCCAAAGCCGTGTATGGCGAAGCATTACCTGCTGGGTTTGTACCGGGGCATCCAATTGCGGGGGCAGAACACACGGGTGTGCATGCAGGTAAGGTCGATTTATTTGCAAATCATAAAGTGATTTTGACACCATTACCGACCAGTGCTGATTGGGCTGTAGAGAAACTGATCCAACTATGGCAAGCTGCGAAAGCAGAAGTGATTTGTATGGATGTGGCCAAGCATGATGAAGTCTTGGCGCATACCAGTCATCTTCCGCATTTGATGGCTTTTAACTTAGTTGAACAACTGGCAAACCGTGAAGATAATTTAGATATTTTTCGCTATGCTGCGGGGGGCTTCCGCGATTTTTCTCGAATTGCGGCAAGTGACCCACAAATGTGGCATGACATCTTTTTTGCCAATAAAAAAGCCATTTTAAATGCCGTAGATGGTTTTGAAAACCAACTGGCTACGATTCGTAAACTCATTGAAGATGAAGATTCACATGCTTTAATGGGCTTGCTTGGACATGCGCAAGCAGCACGCCAGCATTTTAACCATATGCTCGCTCAAAAACCTTTCATGGAGAACAATAAAGTGACGACACAGCAATTCACCATATTACCGGGTAAAAAGAGTTTCCAAGGTAAGTTTAGCGTGCCAGGTGATAAATCTGTGTCACACCGTTCAATCATGTTTGGTGCAATTGCGGAAGGAACGACGCATGTGACAGGTTTCCTGGAAGGTGAAGATGCGTTAGCAACCTTACAAGCCTTCCGTGATATGGGCGTGAGCATTGAAGGTCCTAAAAATGGTGAAGTGACGATTCATGGTGTGGGCGTAAATGGCCTAAAAGCGCCAGCAAGTGCGCTTTACATGGGTAACTCAGGGACTTCGATGCGTTTGCTTTCAGGCATGCTTTCTGCACAAAAATTTGACTCTGTAATGACGGGTGATGCATCACTGTCAAAACGTCCAATGGAGCGTATTGCTAAACCGTTACGCGAAATGGGCGCACAGATTCAAACCACAGGTGAGCGTGGTACACCTCCTGTTTCGATCACTGGAAACCAAGCTTTGCAAGGCATTCACTATGATTTGCCAATGGCATCTGCGCAGGTGAAATCTGGGATTTTATTGGCAGGTTTGTGGGCAGCAGGTGAAACATCGGTCACAGAACCTGAACCTACACGTGACCATACTGAACGTATGCTACGTGCATTTGGTTATGACGTGAAAACAGAAGGCAACCGTATTTCACTGCAAGGTGGCGGTAAGTTAGTTGGTACAGAGATTCAAGTGCCATCAGATATTTCATCGGCTGCTTTCTTTATGGTGGGTGCTGCGATTACTGAAGGTTCAGACGTCACTTTAGAAGCGGTGGGCATTAACCCAACGCGCACAGGTGTGATCGAGATTTTAAAGCAAATGGGTGCGGACATTACGGTTGAGAATGAACGTATTGCAGGCGGTGAGCCGATTGCAGACATTCGTATTCAAGGCACACGTACACTCAAAGGTATTCATATGCCTGAAGATCAAGTGCCATTAGCGATTGATGAATTCCCTGCATTGTTCATTGCAGCGGCATGTGCTGAAGGGCAAACCGTATTAACGGGTGCTGCTGAGCTGCGTGTGAAAGAATCAGATCGTATTCAAGTGATGGCGGATGGTTTAAAAACCATGGGTATCGATTGTACGCCGACTGACGATGGTATCATCATCGAGGGTAAAGGTCATTCAGGTGAGTGGGGCGCGATTTTCACTGGTGGCGAAATTGAATCACATCATGATCACCGTATTGCGATGAGTTTCTCAATGGCCGGCTTACGCACCTCTGGTGAAATTAAAATCATTGGTACTGAAACGGTTGCTACGAGTTTCCCGACCTTTACGCAATTAAGCAATCAAGCTGGTTTAGCGATCCAAGTCACTGAATAAGACTAAAGCTTAAATATTTTGTGTGAAAACAGCCAAGCTTTTGCTTGGCTGTTTTGTGTTAAGTCATTATGCTAAACCCATATAACAAAAAAGCCTTTGGGATGATCAATGAGAAAATTACAATTTACGGCACAGCATGGACAGCAGCAGGATGTAAATGAAAGCGGTGTGGTACAGAAGCAGGTACAAGACTTGCTGGTTCAAAAGTTAGGTCAATTGGGTTTTGAAACATTGCCACAAAGTGGTGATCAGGTGGCTGTGAGTGTCGATAATCATACTTTGCCACTGTCTATTACGTGCCAAGGTCATGACAGCGAAGGAAATCTGGTGTGCGAAATTGCCTCTTATCCAGATGAGGAGCAAGACTGGTTAGACCGAATTGCTGAACGAAGCTTATTAAATCAATTGGCACAAGCGGTTGAAAATACGCTAAAAACAGATAAAAATTTTACTGAGTTCAAGTGGAGTAATAATTAATATTAAGGTCAATATTTCTACAAGAATAAAAAAGATGTCTTCTAAAATAGCTATATTTATTGCGATATTTTTATTTTTTCTATCGTGGTGCGTGCCTGCTGTTGATGGTATGGTTGGTTTTGGCGTCATGGTGACATCAATTTTATATCATTTTTTGATCGTCCCTATTCCTAAAGTGTTTCCTGTATGGGCAAATTTAACTTTTTTATTAGCAGTGGGGTGCTATTTTAAAGAAAGTGAGATGCTGGAAACGTTTGAATCCAAAGCATGGATGTATGGTATTGTTACATGTGTACTTATGTGTATTGGATTTTCTACAGCAATTATTAAAGTTAATGTGGGTGCTGTGATATGGTTATATTCAGGATTCTTTTTAATCTTGGCGCTAGCATTAACGAAAATACCTCCCTTCTGGGATAAAATAGGCTTAGTTCTAGGAATTGGACTTATTGTATTTTTAAGTTTTAAACTTTATAAAAATGAATCCTATGTGTCTAAATATCAAACAGGCCTTCAAGAAGAAGGTCTAAAACAATATTTATTTCGCCCTAAGAATAGTGAATATGTAATACCAACTTTAACTCAGGTACAGCAAAACAATTCATACAGATGGCTGAATGGGCAGAAAGTAGCTAATGATACTGTGGATTTAGCAAGTTTAATCAATGAGACGATTGAATTAGATTTTAACAAAACGATTGATGTTTCAAAATCTAAGAATAAAAAGGCTGAATGTAAGTTAAAACAGAATAACCAATATGCTTTGTATTTTCCTCCACGTTATATTGATAATGGATATTCTTGGAGACGATATTTTACTTCAGGAAATATCGCTGTAGGATATCCGACTCAACACGAAGGAACGGTAATCTATCGCTCTAAGAATATTGATTCGATGCATACAGTTATTCAACTTATTCGTAAAGCAGATCAGCATATTTTATATCAGCAAACTCTTTTGGCAAATGGTGGCTATGATGGATGTACATATGAACCTAAGCAGTATGAGCAAGAACTGAATTCAGTATTTGAATTGGATTCATCTTCTTTAAATAGAAAATTTGGTAGTTTTGTATCTTTGGAAAAATTTGAAGCACCCGAAAAATTAATTGAAAAATGTGAATGGGTAAATGAATCTTTTAATATTTATATGTTTGAAAATAAAAAAATTAATTTTCTGAATAAAAAAGTATTTAGCCCTCAAATTTTATGTTCTGAGCATTATGTTGCAGTTGCATCATTAACTGAATACCGTATTGGTGAGATTGAAAATACATTACAAGTTGAAATGTTTAAGCGAGATGATTTACAGCCAATTAATTGTGGGTTACTTCGTTATGGCTTGACTAAGCTACAGACAGATGCATTTTATAAAAGAGAATTAGAAATAGTAGACTTAACAATATTATCAGATAAGTTAGAACATGCTAAATGCCCTTATGTTGAATTACGGCTAAGTGATGGGCATGTGGATAAAGATTATAATTGGAGCGAAAAATTTTAGCAGCACGTTGTATTCAAATACCTTTAAAGTGCTAAATTACGTATAACTTAGCACTCAGATCATTTATAGAGCCTTTGGTTTAAAGAATACCAAAGGCTCTAGTATGCAAAACAGAATTTACTCCACCCGCAACCAAGTTTGGCTACGTCCCACAGCAGAAACACCTAAATAACCTCTTAAGAATAGCTTTTTACCATTTGGGCTAATTTTGCCTTTTAGGCTATACAGCTTGCCTGAAACGGGATCAATGATTTTACCATGCGTATAATTAATATTATTCTCAGTTTTTAAACCTGTGATCACTTGCATACCAATAATAGGCTTATCGGTGTAGGGTGCAGGGCAGTTAGTGCAGAACTCTTTTGCTGTATAACCTGGACGAGGAGTTGCTTTTAGTGCAGTTCCAGCATAAGTCCCATTGGCTTGCTTTTCAATTTTCACCAGACCTTTAGGCTCTCCAGTTTTATCATCGATATAACGCCAAGTTCCTATAATGTCCTGAGCACAGGCTGATGTGGTGGCTATAGTGACTAAAATTGCCCCGAGAATTGTTTTCATAAAATCCCTGAATATTTTAAAAATTATTTAAATGAATAGCTTTCACGAGCTAAGATGTTGATTGTATAACTTATTATTTGAATAATGATGTGCAGAATATATCAAGTTCAAGCGTAGATTGTTGCATAAAGTATCATTAGCAGGGTTCAACCCTCATTTATTTTTAAAACAGGTATTTGATGTAGATAGTGCTGATTGAGTTTAGCGCTCAAAAGGGAGCTTAAAATTATTTTGGGAACAGAAGAGATATAAGGGAAGACTAATGAAGCTGCTGGAAATGGCTTATTAAGCGTTGGAATAGAAAAAGAGATACATCTAGATTAAAAATAAAAAGTTCAAGAAAGAAAGGGGCTAATGTTAGACAGCCATTTCTTTCCTGAACTGAGTGATGCGTTAAATCCACAGGAAACGTGTAATCGCAATACGTAACTGTTTTAAGTAACCTGTAAAGAAATGGTTTGCACCAGGTAGTACAGTCACTAAATGGCGCTGCGGTTTAGCCCATGTAATCATGTCAGACAGTAAGGTAACTTCATCGGCTTCGCCATGGATGAATAAGATGTCACCTTTAAGTTGTGGTGTTACATAGTGGCGCACACCTGCGACCGTTGCCGTTGGTAGACCACATAAAATGGTTTGTTTTGGTCGAATTTCTTCTTGTAAAGCATCATAGCATTTTGCCATGACATGCGCACCGAAACTAAAACCACCTGCATAGAAGGGTAAAGTTGTATGTGCTGCACGAGCATGCTTAATCACTTCAAGAACATCATCAGTTTCGCCATGACCTTCGTCGTGTAGACCAACACTTTGACCTGAGCCACGGAAACTTGGACGGTACACAATGCAACCGCGTTCTAAGAACATTTGCGCAAGCAATGCTGGAACCTTGTGTTGAGGCGTACCACCTTGGAGTGGATGGGGGTGAGTAACTACCGCGAATCCTTTCACTTCACCCTGTGGATAATCTACAAAAACTTCAATTTGCCCAACTGGACCTTGAATGAACATCTGCTCAGACATAGAGAATCGATACATATAACAGGAGAATGGGTTAGTTTAACCGTTTATGCTTATTAAAAACACAGATTGGCAATAAAATAAGTCTACTGATATAGTCTGTTTAATTGTTTTTTAATCAGGTTATCTATGCTTGCCCTTGTTTCTCCTGCCAAAACTTTAGATTACCAAACTGCTTTACCTACCGATGCGTATACACAACCCAGATTGCTGCAACATTCCCAAGAATTGATCGAAGTTAGTCGCAAACTGTCAGCAAGTGAAATTGCAAGCTTAATGAGTGTCAGTGAAAAAATTGCCACCTTAAACGTCGATCGTTTTCGCGATTGGCAGCCAGAATTCAACTTTGCCAATGCGCGACAAGCTATGTTTGCTTTTAAAGGCGATGTCTATACTGGTTTAGATGCTTATCATTTGTCAGAGTCGAACATTGAATATGCACAGCAACATTTAAGAATGCTCTCTGGTTTATATGGTTTGCTACGTCCATTGGACTTGATGATGCCGTATCGTTTAGAGATGGGAACCAAGCTGGCTAACCCACGCGGACATAATCTGTATGAGTTTTGGGGCAATCACATTACCGATTTAATTAACCAAGATTTAGAGCAGGCAGGTTCAAATATTTTACTGAATATTGCTTCGGATGAATACTATAAATCTGTAAAAGAAAGCAAAATTCAAGCTGAAATTATTAAACCTGTGTTTTTAGATCAGAAAAATGGCAAATATAAAGTCATTAGTTTCTATGCCAAAAAAGCACGTGGTTTGATGGCGCGTTATATGATTGAAAACCAAATTGATCAAATTGAAGGGTTAAAATCATTCCAAACAGATGGTTATTACTTTGATGCCGACAGCTCATTAAAAGGTGAGTTGGTCTTTAAACGAGATGAACAGGCGGCATAATGAGAGGGCATTCCAATGGTGCAATATACAAACAGTTTCAGGACTATTGGGCGCTCACCGCAAAGCAATTGAGTTTAGATGACGATACCACTCAAAAGTTCCATGCCTCGCTGTATGACGCCTACAGTGAAGTACAGCGGCATTATCATAGCATTCAACATATTGTTGAATGTTTAGAGCATTTTTATCAGATCAAACCCCACTTAGACGATACTTTGTCTGTTGAGTTGGCCATTTGGTTTCATGATGTCATTTATAACCCGCAAGCACATGACAATGAGCAGCAAAGCGCCGACTATATGCAACGGATGCTTAAAAATGTGCTTGGAACTGAGCAAATTGCAAAGATCTATGCATGGATTTTGGCAACCAAAACACATGCACCGACAGCTGACACTGATTTGGCTTATCTATTGGATATTGATCTGGCTATTTTAGCCAGTGATCCTATGCGTTTTGCTGAATATGAACGCCAAATTCAGCAAGAATATGCTTGGGTTGAGCCCGCACTTTATGTGCAGAAGCGCCAGCAAGTGTTAAAGCACTTTTTAGAAACGCAACCACTGTACCAGACGCCATTTTTCCAAAAGTGCTATGAGCGTTTGGCTAACCGGAACTTAGCTCAAACTTTGACTGTTTAAAGCCCTTTAAATACTTCAATGGCACGAATACGACTCGATTTTAAATCGACGATTGGTTTGGGGTAGTCCAAATCCATATTCGGCTGCTTCGCATAAGGCTCATGAATGCTTTTGGCATCTAAATGTGCAAGCTCTGGTAGCCACTGTCGAATATAGTCACCATTGCTATCAAATTTCTGAGATTGGCTCACAGGGTTAAAGACTCGGAAGTAAGGTACAGCATCGGTACCCGTGGAGGCACACCATTGCCATCCGCCATTATTGGCAGCTAAGTCACCATCAGCCAAATGTTGCATAAACCATTGCTCGCCCAGTCGCCAATCAATCAACAAGTTTTTAGTTAAGAACATTGCAACAATCATACGGACACGATTGTGCATCCAGCCTGTCGCAAGTAGTTGCCGCATACCTGCATCCACAATTGGAATACCGGTACGACCTTGTTGCCATGCGTTTAAATCTTCAGGCGAATCTCGCCATACAATACGCTGTGTGTTGCCTTTAAATGGCAGATGTTTAGAGACATGTGGAAAATCAAATAAAATATGCTGATAAAACTCCCGCCAAAGTAATTCATCTAACCAAGTCTGCTGGCCTGTGTTATCAATCATGAATTGACCGTGTTGGGCACGAAACAGGGCATTGAGACACTGGCGAATCGACACGATCCCGAGATTTAAATAAGTTGAAAGTTGGCTGGTGCTATTTAAAAATGGAAAGTCTCTCTCTTTTTGATAGTCACTAACTTTATGATCAATAAAATCATCAAGCACTGAAAGCGCATATATTTCCGTTTCAGGCCAATAGGCTTTAATTTGATTTAACTCATTCGTATTCACATCAATCAGTGATTCAATGTGTGGAATGGCTGCATTTAAATCGGCAGGAAGCAGTATAGGTTGCTGTGCAGAAGTGAGAGGGTAGCACTGCGGTAAGCCAATATTTAAGCGCTCATAACAGGTTTTTTTAAAAGCACCAAAGACTTGATAGGGCTTATCAGATTGGTTACGAATACTGTTTAAGGGAAAGAGGGTTCGATCTTGGAAGAGCGTAAATTCAATTTGTTGCTGAATTAAGTACTGTTGAACTTCTGCATCCCGCTTAAGCTCATTCACGCCCATTTCGATATTTGCAAAGATCTGTTGTACTTTCAGTCTATGACACAAAGATGAAAGCTGAACTGGAATATCTTGCCACAGCGGAATATTTAGAATGAGCAAAGGAATATTCAGCTGAGCAAGGCTCTGTTTTAAATCGTGCAATTGTCTGACATATAAATCAATTTTTACAGCCGCGTCATGATGTAATAGCCACTGTTGTGGGGATAGGATCACTAAAGCCAGCATAGGTCCATGTTGGCTTGCATGCCAAAGTGCAGCATGGTCGCGTATGCGAAGATCTTGTCTAAACCAAATTATGTTCATAAAAGGTTAATCAACTGTAATTTTTTGAAATATAAAATATTACAAAATTGAGCACTTTGATCATATTTTTTTCTCACTCGTTTAACTTAATCTTATGTTATTGAAATAATTAAATCAGAAAAAACTATAAAGTGTGAAGATGCTTTTTATCTGATAAATGTGTGACCCTTTGTATTATTTGTTATGATTTGTAATCATGCTAAAGCAGTTGTGGATATTGTGAATGTCATGAAAAAAATTCTAATCCCTATTTTTGTGGCTGCAGTTTGTTTGCTTGGGTTTGTTGTTTTTCAGGATACAGAAACGAAAAAACAGCAACAGTTGAATCAACTCATGAACAGTGCTGAGCCTAGAGTACAAAAGTTGAGTCCTTTCTCAAAGGCAAAGGTCGTGCCTGAAAAAGTCAATAGCTCGATTCAAAGTGATGCTGAAACAATAATCGAGCAGGTCTCCATTAAAGTACTTTGACGCTTAAGATAGAATAAAATCATGTGTAAATGACTTATCATGTTGAATTTTAATTAAAAATAAATTTAAAACAATTAAAAATCAGTGTGTTATAATTCGCGCCAAGATATATTGAATTTTAGATTTTGAGTCTAAAATGACGTTTTTGTTGAAAGCTGCATACGGTTTATGCGGCTTTTTTGTTTAGGTATATATGGTTCGACCCTGCGTTTGAATCATTCATGGCTAAATAAACTTTTCCTGAATTGAGGAAATTTGGCATATTCATTGCTTTAACTTCCAGAAATTTAATCAGATTTTCATCGTACTGAGTGTCGAAATTTTTTGGCAGTTATACAGTTTTAAAAGTTTATTTACAGGGGCTAGGTCATGACGACTCCTAATCCATCTTCAGAAAATATGCTCGAGCGTATGTTCAAACTGAGTGAAAATAAAACCAGTTTTCGTACAGAGCTTCTTGCAGGTGTAACCACATTCTTAACCATGTGTTACATCATTATTGTGAATCCAATGATTTTATCCGAAACGGGGATGGATCATGGTGCTGTCTTTGTAGCGACTTGTCTTGCAGCCGCAATTGGCTGTTTGGTTATGGGTATTGTTGCAAATTATCCAATTGCATTAGCACCGGGTATGGGCTTAAACGCTTACTTTACCTATTCGGTGTGTATGGGTATGGGTGTGCCTTGGCAGACTGCTTTAGCTGCAGTGTTTGTATCAGGTTTGGTGTTCATTGCGATCAGTATGTTTAAGATCCGTGAAGCCATTGTGAATGCAATCCCAATGTCGCTTAAGCTTGCGATTGGCGGCGGAATTGGTTTATTCCTTGCGCTGATTGCTTTAAAAAATGCAGGCGTTATTGTGGACAATCCAGCGACTTTGGTTGGATTGGGCGACTTAAAGCAACCGACGGTTCTTTTGGCTTTATTTGGCTTCTTGATGGTGGTTGTACTACATCACTTTAAAGTACGTGGTGCCATTATTATTAGCATCTTGGCTTTAACTGCCATTTCAACAGCAATGGGCTTAAGCGAGTTCAAAGGTGTTGTTGGTGAGATTCCATCAATTGCTCCAACATTCATGCAAATGGACTTTGAAGGTCTATTTACGGCAAGCTTAGTTGGTGTCATCTTTGTATTTTTCTTGGTCGATTTGTTTGACTCAACAGGTACATTGGTTGGCGTGTCACACCGTGCAGGCTTACTGAAAGATGGCAAGCTTCCACGTTTGAAAAAAGCATTATTTGCAGACTCAACCGCAATTGTTGCAGGTGCAGCATTAGGTACATCTTCGACGACACCATATATTGAGTCGTCTGCGGGTGTTGCTGCTGGTGGCCGTACAGGTTTAACCGCAGTTGTGGTCGGTGTGTTATTTATCTTATGTTTGTTTTTAGCACCTTTAGCTCAATCTGTACCCGGTTTTGCAACAGCTCCAGCATTGTTATTTGTTGGCGTGTTAATGATTCAGGGAATTACCCATATTGATTGGGATGATATTACTGAAGCCGTTCCTGCGTTCTTAACCATTGTATTTATGCCATTTACCTATTCAATTGCAGATGGTATTGCGATGGGCTTTATTAGCTATGCATTGGTTAAATTGTTCACCGGTAAAGCGGCGACTGTACCGTACATGGTGTGGATTGTGGCTGTGCTTTGGGCGTTAAAATTCGCATTGTTTGGCGGCTAATTCATCAAATAGTGATAAGGGTGTAAACTCAGTTTACGCCCTTTTTTATTTTTAAAGAGGAAAAGATATGAGTCAATTGGAGCTCATTCGTGCTTTACCAAAAGCTGAATTACATGTGCATATTGAAGGGACATTTGAGCCAGAACTCATGTTTGCAATCGCACAGCGTAATCAAATAGACATTCCTTATAAGTCGGTTGAAGAAGTAAAACAGGCTTATAATTTTCACAATTTGCAATCGTTTTTAGACATCTATTATGCAGGCGCAAATGTACTGATTCATGAGCAAGACTTTTATGACTTGGCTTGGGCGTATTTTGAAAAATGTGCCGAAGACCGTGTAGTACATACAGAAATGTTCTTTGACCCACAAACGCATACTGACCGCGGTATTGCTTTTGAAACAGTGATTAATGGTCTGCAACGCGCATGTGATGATGCCAAGGCAAAATTTGGCATTAGTTCGCATTTGATTATGTGTTTCTTGCGTCATTTAAGTGAAGAAGCAGCCTTTGAAACTTTAGCACAGGCATTGCCTTATAAAGATCAAATCATTGGTGTGGGCTTGGACTCAAGCGAAGTTGGGCATCCTCCTTCAAAGTTTGAACGTGTCTTTGCTAAAGCGCGTGAAGCAGGCTTTTTAGTGGTTGCGCATGCAGGTGAAGAAGGCCCAGCAGAATATGTCTGGGAAGCTTTAGACTTGCTTAAAGTGAATCGTATTGACCACGGTGTGCGTTCTGAAGAAGATCCTGTATTAATGCAGCGTTTGATTGCAGAGAAAATGCCGCTGACAGTTTGTCCGCTCAGTAACTTAAAGTTATGTGTCGTTGACGATATGGCACAGCACAATATCCGCCGTTTGTTGCAACAAGGTGTGCAAGTGACGGTAAATTCAGATGATCCATCGTACTTTGGTGGTTATATGAATGATAACTTTATTGCTATTACAGATGCGTTAGACTTAACAGCAGCTGAGCTAAAACAATTGGCGTTAAACTCTTTTGAAGCGTCGTTTATTTCGGCAGAAGAGAAGCAAAAATGGGCGGCTGAAATTGCAGCCATTGCTTAATCTGATGTCCTTTTAAAGACAGAGTTCGCTCTGTCTTTTTTATGTGAGGTCGATATGAAAAAAATCATTGCATTGCTTGTGGTTATTTTTGTGCTCTTTGCAGTTTATTTGCTCAAAACGGATACTGGGTTAACGCAAAAACTACTAAAGCCAGTGGTGGTGTATCAGTGCGGTGTAGAGCTTGAAGCGACAAGGCTGTGGAAAGTCAGTACAGCATTGCTTGGTGAAGAGAAAAAGAATCAGCTTCAAACGCAAATCTGTGGTTGCGTGGGTGAAAATGCGTTAAAGGATATTCCAGCAACAACTTTGTTGCGCGCAGTGGTTGATGAACAAGTCAAAAAACAGGTGGTACAACAGGGTGTGTTGAATACGCTGAAAGGATGTGTGGTGGATGAAGTCCTAAAAGCAACAGATTGATGCTTTTAGGCTAATTCAACTTGGTCTTACTTTGCTTGTTTGGTCATGCTATTTAACACATTATCTTTATCAATAAAGTGGTGTTTCAGTGCTGCTGCAATATGACCCACTAACAGCAATCCTGCTGCCCATGAAATCCAGATATGTAAAGGTTTTACGATCGCGAGTAATTCAGGGTTATCTTGTACTAAACGGGGAATTTCAAAAAGGTACAATACAGGCGCAGGGTGCCCAGCACTCCAGCTAAATAAACAGCCAGTAATTGGCAAAGCCAACAAAATGAAATATAAAGCCAAATGACCGAGGTGTGCCATTTTTTGCATTAACGGTGACATACTGTCTGGAAGTTTGGGTGCAGGGTGGGTATAACGCCAAAAGATACGAATCACCACCAGAAAGATAATCGTGGTTGCAATGTTCTTATGTAAGGTAATGACATCCCCTTTAAAGCTACCATCAGCATCATAACTGAGGAAGTTTCCGCTATAAAACCCAATCAGCCAAGCAGCAATAAAGATAATTGCCATGAGCCAATGCAGGATTTGAGCAGTACGCGTGTAATGGGTATTTGCCGAGTTCATTAGATTCACATCCATTTTTATGTTGCGCTATTTTATAGAACTATAGATAGGTCAAAAATGTAGTAGATGCAACATAGCGTTGATATTCTGCAACGCTGCACAGACCAATGGTGCATGACTGATTTAAAACTGTGCAATAAGCGAAAGATATTAAAATGGCATGGAAATAGTGTTTCCGTAAACAGTAAAGTTTCGGCAAAATACGCGCACTTTAACTGTTATAAATGGATAACTCCGTGAAAAAAATGATTGCAGTGCTTGCTCCTTTGGCCTTGATCCTTTCGGCTTGTACAACGACTGATATGGCAACGACCAATACGACGACCACCACGCAACAACTGAGTACAGCAGCGCTTAAAATTGCCATTAATGCAAAATGTACGACTGAGTTGAATAATCTACCAGCATGGAAAACAGCAACCAAATTTATGACGGCTGACCAAAAAACCGAAATTCAAACCGAAATTTGTGGTTGTGTCAGTGAGAAAGCCCCACAAAATATTACGGCTGTCGACGTGGCAACAGCGGCTATTGACCCTGCGGCGCGTACAACTATTATTAGCAATGCAGTAACCAAAACCATCAATGCATGTGTGGCTGAAGCGGTGAATTAAGTTCTAATACATCAAAGCAGCGGGGGGCATGCCTCGCTTCTTTGCAGTTTTTTTGTACTTTTTGGCATTTATCTTTTATATTAATCTGAATAACAACAATTGAAACCTTATTTCTTTTACAACAAAGGGTGTGTCTGTATGAAAAATGATAAGTTAATACTTTCTTTGCTTGGATCGCTTATGCTTTCTGCCTGTGCGTCGAATCCTTTGTCTGGCTCAGATGATGATGGAATCTCGGCCATTAAAATGGCCTCACATGCAAAGTGTATGGATGAAATCGAAACTAATCCGACATGGATTGTGGGCAGTAAACTGTTATCTGAAGACCAAAGGCAGAAGAAAAAACGTGAAGTTTGTAATTGTGTAGGGGATAATTCGCCGAAGGTGTTATCTAAAGAGCAGTTGGCTTTGGCTGCTATTGATCCCAAAGCAAAGGCAACCTATAGCGCTTTAGCGGCAACAAAAACAACAGCCACATGCGCCTCTGAAATGCTAAACTAAGCCGAATAAATTGTTAAGTTTTTTAAAATGGCTGTTGATCAGCCATTTTTTATGAGAGTAGAAAATGCAAATTGCAGGTGCAGATGAGGCAGGGCGCGGCCCTTTGGTAGGTTCAGTAGTCGCTGCTGCGGTAATTTTAGACCCGAATAACCCGATACAAGGGTTGAATGATTCCAAAAAATTGACTGAAAAAAAACGTGAAAAACTTTTTGTCGAAATTCAGGAAAAAGCATTGGCTTGGGCGATTGCTGAGGCAAGTGCTGCTGAAATTGATGAGATCAATATTCTACAAGCATCTTTACTTGCGATGCGCCGCGCGGTTGAACAGCTTACAATACAGCCCGAACATGTCTTGGTTGATGGTAATAAAATTCCACAAGGCTTAAGCATGAGCTGTGAGGCAATTGTGGGTGGTGATGCCTTGCATGCTGAAATCTCAGCAGCGAGTATTTTGGCCAAAGTGACACGTGACCATCAAATGATTGAGATGGATCGAAAATATCCTCAGTTTGGTTTTGCCAAACACAAAGGTTATCCAACCAAAGCGCATTTTGAAGCAATTGCTGAACATGGGATCATCGACGAGCATCGTCGTAGTTTTGGGCCTGTAAAGAAAGTGATCGAGGCGCTTGAGCAAAAAGAGGCTATATAAAAATTTAAAGCGGCCAATCGGGCCGCTTTATATCTGAATGTTTCAATCTTAACGATTGAAATTATTCTGCTGTGCACCTTCATCTTCAAATGCAGGTTGGTAGTCCTGATCAAGATGTTGAAGATGTTCATGCATTGCACGTTCATGCTGAATGCGCTGATAAATCTCTTCACGATGTACAGATACTTCTTTGGGAGCATTGACACCAATACGAACTTGGTTGCCTTTGACACCAAGTACAGTAACACTTACTTGATCCCCAATCATTAATGTTTCACCGACGCGTCGGGTCAAAATCAGCATGTTTATCTCCTTGCAAAACGCTAAACCTGCAGTTGTACTAAAGTAAAATACATAATTTTTTGTATTTAAAAAAATTTAAACAAATGTTTAATACAACCGCATGACACTTGAATTTTTAGATATCTAGTGACATTAGGTATAACATTCATCTAAATTTAAGAAAGCCTCGGGCTTAATATAACAGAGCCACTATAGAAAAAACTATAGTGGCCCCTGATTTTTGTAGTCTTTTGCAAAAACTGTCAGACAATGACAAGTTTTTCGCAAGATTGCTTAAGCACGTGCGCTTGATTCACCATGTTCACGATCTAAACCGAAAGCAGTGTGTAGAGAACGTACAGCAAGTTCTAAGTAGTTTTCTTCAATAATCACAGAAATTTTGATTTCTGAAGTTGAGATCATCAAAATGTTGATGCCTTCATCTGCAAGTGCAGTAAACATTTTACTTGCAACACCTGCATGCGAGCGCATACCAACACCTACGATTGACACTTTAACAATGTCATCACGTGTAGCAACTTCGCGCGCACCAATGGCTTGAGCAGTTTCTTGAAGAATTTTTGTTGCTTTTGCAAGTTCGCCGCGGTTTACCGTGAAAGTGAAGTCAGTTGTACCATCTTCTTCAACATTTTGGATGATCATATCCACTTCAATGTTGGCATTACCAATTGGCGATAAAATTTTAGATGCAATACCTGGTTCATCAGGAACACCTAGAATCGTAAGTTTAGCTTCGTCACGGTTAAATGCGATACCTGAGATAATTGGTTGTTCCATGTTGTCTTCCGCCTCAGTGGTGATTAGTGTTCCGACGTTCTTTTTAAATTCTTCGTCGAATGCGCCATCATCGTCATTATCAAAACTTGATAATACGCGTAAAGGCACTTGGTATTTTCCTGCAAATTCAACTGAACGAATTTGTAGAACTTTTGAACCAAGTGATGCCATTTCCAGCATTTCTTCAAATGAAATACGGTCTACTTTTTTCGCTTTTGGTGCAACACGTGGGTCAGTCGTATAAACGCCATCTACATCTGTATAGATTTGGCATTCATCTGCTTTTAATGCAGCAGCAAGTGCTACACCCGAAGTATCTGAACCGCCACGGCCGAGCGTGGTGGTGTTACCATCGGCATCAAAGCCTTGGAAACCAGCAACCACAATCACACGACCAGCATCTAAATGCGCAGTCATGGTATCGGTATCAATCGACTCGATACGTGCTTTGGTAAACGCATTGTCCGTTTTGATCCCGACTTGGCGACCCGTAAGTGACTTAGCTTCAACGCCAATAGAATTGAGCGCCATTGCTAACATTGAAATCGTTACCTGTTCACCCGTAGAAACCATTTGGTCTAATTCTCGTGGGTCAGGGGTTTCGGTAATGGCTTTCGCTAAAGCAAGTAGACGATTGGTTTCGCCACTCATTGCTGATACAACCACTACAACCTTGTGGCCGTGGTCATGCCAACGCTTTACACGACGAGCAACATTTAAAATGCGCTCTGGAGTACCCATAGAGGTACCGCCATATTTTTGAACGATTAATGCCATAGTTGTTCCATATAAACCATGACCCTGAATGCATCATTCAGGGTCAGTTACACAAAAGGTGAAGTTTTATTTCGCTTCAAGCCAAGCAGTTAAATCTGCCATCACTGTTGCAAACTTCTCGTTTAGTGGCGCGCCACCTTGTGCTAAGTCAGGTTTGCCACCACCTTTACCACCAAGCTCAGTTGCTAGATGTTTGATGATGTCACCTGCTTTAATAGAAGCAGTAAAGTCTTTTGCTACAGAGGCGATCAGGCTAACTTTGTCACCTTCAACACCAGCAAGTACGATGACTGCATTTTCTAATTTTGATTTCACACCGTCATGTAGGTTGCGAAGTGATTTCGCATCCATGTTTTGAACAGTCGTGATTAGCGTTTGACGACCCGCAAGCGTTTGAACTTGGCTAAGCAGTTCAGTAGCTTGGAAGCTGGCAAGTTTTTGATTAAGTTGCTCAATCTGTTTTTGCAAGCTTGATGCTGTGTCGACTAAGGCTTCTACTTTTTCTAAAGTTTGGTCTTTTTGAGCTTTCAATAAACCATTGATGGTATTGATATCACGGTCAGCTTTTTGAGTAACTTCAATGGCTTTGGTACCTGTTACCGCTTCAATACGGCGTACACCCGCAGCTACACCACCTTCAGAAGTGATTTTAAACAAGCCAATGTCGCCTGTGCGTTTAACGTGAATACCACCGCATAGCTCGATTGAGAAGTTTTTCTCTTCAATGATTGAACCCATTGAAAGTACACGAACTTCATCACCATATTTTTCACCGAACAACATCATCGCACCTTTTGCTTTCGCAGATTCGATGTCTAGAAGTTCAGTGCTTACTGCTGTATTTGCAATCACTTCAGCATTCACTAAGCGTTCAATTTCTTGAAGTTGTTCAAATGAAACGGGCTGATCGTTGGCAAAGTCAAAACGTAAGATATCTGACGCAACCAATGAGCCCTTTTGTTGCACGTGTTCGCCTAAAATTTGACGTAGTGCAGCATGCAAAAGGTGAGTTGCAGAGTGGTTACGTGCAGTTGCCGCACGGATATCTGCTTTGACTGTTGCTTCAACATTTTGAGCAAGCTTAATGCTACCTACAGTGACGATACCTTGGTGTACAAAAGCGCCGCCCGATTTCTTGGTGTCTTGGACTTCAAAAATACCTGTGTCATTTTTGAAAATACCTGTGTCACCAATTTGACCACCACTTTCTGCATAGAATGGGGTTTGGTTTAGTACGATGAGGGCTTCGTCACCTTCAACCACTTCATCAACTTGTTCGCCATCTTTATAGATCGCAATAATTTGACCTTCGCCAACTGTTGCATCATAGCCGTCAAACTGAGTTTCGCCTTCAACTTTAACAACAGTGTTGTAGTCAATTGCGAATTTACCTGCATCGCGTGCACGTTGACGTTGTGCTGTCATTTCAACTTCAAAGCCAGCTTCATCAATGGTTAAATCGCGTTCACGTGCAATGTCAGCCGTTAAGTCAGTAGGGAAGCCGTAAGTATCATAAAGTTTGAAGACCACTTCACCAGGAATTACAGAACCTTTCAGTTGAGCTAATTCACCTTCAAGCAATTTCAAACCTTGCTCTAAGGTTTTTGCAAATTGCTCTTCTTCTTTAAGTAGCTGAGCTTCAATACGCGTTTTCTGCGCTTCAAGTTCTGGATATGCAGCACCCATTACTTCAATTAAAGGTTGCAACATTTTGTGGAAGAATGAACCTGTTGCACCCAATTTATTACCATGACGTACTGCACGACGGATAATACGACGCAGTACATAACCACGACCTTCGTTAGAAGGGTTTACACCATCAGCAATCAGGAATGAACATGAACGTGCGTGATCCGCAACCACTTTAAGTGATGCAGGATATTGAACTGGTGTACCTTTTTCGCGAGCTTCTGCTTCAAGTGCAGCGGTATCTAAACCAATAATTTCAGCGGCTGCTTTTAAAAGGTGCTGGAATAAATCGATTTCGTAGTTTGAGTTAACGTGTTGTAAAACAGCAGAAATACGCTCTAAGCCCATACCTGTATCAACAGAAGGCGCAGGAAGAGGGTGCAATACGCCATCCGCAGTACGGTTGAACTGCATGAAAACGTTGTTCCAGATTTCAATGAAACGGTCGCCATCTTCTTCAGGTGTACCCGGTAAGCCACCCCAAATATGGTCGCCATGGTCAAAGAAAATTTCAGAACATGGACCACAAGGACCTGTATCACCCATTGCCCAGAAGTTATCTGATGCGTATTGACCACCTTTGTTGTCGCCAATGCGAATAATACGAGATGCATCTAAACCAATTTCTTTGTTCCAGATGTCAAATGCTTCGTCGTCGGTGTGGTAAACCGTTGCATAGAGTTTGTCTTTAGGCAGTGCTAACCAAGCTTCACCTGTTAGAAAATCCCATGCAAATTTGATCGCATCACGTTTGAAATAGTCGCCAAATGAGAAGTTACCTAACATTTCAAAGAAGGTATGGTGACGTGCGGTATAACCGACATTGTCTAAGTCGTTGTGTTTACCACCTGCGCGGACACATTTTTGTGAAGACACTGCGCGGACATAATCACGTTTTTCTAGGCCTAAGAAACAATCTTTAAATTGGTTCATACCCGCATTGGTAAACAACAAAGTAGGGTCGTTGGCGGGAACTAGAGAACTCGACGCGACACGTGTATGCCCTTGCGATTCAAAGTAGCTTAAAAAAGCTTCGCGAATTTCAGCTGATGTCATAAAACGAGTACTCACAACCAAGTCACTCCATAATTTCGATTTGGCTAATAGTATCTGAAGAAAGTCTTATTCTAAATACGCTGACTTCAGATACTGGCTTAAAATTTTTAAAACGCCAAATTATAACGGAAAAAGGATGTTGCACCAATCACTTTAAGGCGAATTGATGACATTTCTATGTATTCGATAGTTCTAAGATTTTGCTTGTTATTGTTGGATATTTATATCATTTCGTGGAGATGAGGTGATTAGTGCGAGGTGGTCAGGCTGGTCAACTTATGACTTAAGGGTTCATATTCATCATCTTCACTGATGGGTCATAGAAAAAGAAAGCTTAACCAAATCTGTATAAATCCATTAATATAGGCCTGCTTTATCTTTCATCATTTTATACATAAGGGCAAGTCATGCAACGAGTGGCGATAAATGGATTTGGTCGAATCGGACGTAATGTACTACGCGCTTGGTTTGAAAATCCAAAGAACTTTCAGTTTGAAATCGTCGCGGTAAATGATGTAGCAGATGTAGAAACCTTATTGCATTTATTTAAATATGACACCACGCATGGGCGCTTTCCGGGGAAAGTCGATTTAAGTTATGAAAATGAACGTATTTTTCTGCATTTATCAAATAATCAAGCACAACTCAAAGTTGAAGTCTTGCGTCAGGAAAGCCCGCAAGATTTACCTTGGGCAAGTCTCCATGTAGACGTGGTTCTAGAGTGCACAGGTTTATTTCGCTCGCGCGAAGCGGCAACAGGGCATATCAGCGCAGGTGCAAAGCGGGTGATTATTGGCGCGGCACCTTTTGATTCGGTTGATGCCGCCATTGTGTATGGGGTGAATCATCATGAGGTCAAAGCCAGTGACCAAATCATTTCCAGTGTGTCATGTACAACACAGGCCTTAGTGCCTTTGGTTAAAATCATTGATGATGCTTTTGGAATTGATACTGCACTCATGACCGAAATTCATGCAGTGACTGCCGATCAGTCTGTATTAGATCATGCGCATCGTGATTTAAGACGTGCTCGTGCTTCAGGTCAAAATATTATTCCCACCACATCGTCAGCCCTCGGTGCTTTAAAACAAGTCATGCCAAAAATGGCCGATCGTATTGATGGTTATTCCATCCGTGTGCCGACTATTAATGTAGCTGCAATTGATTTAACTTTTATTTCGCAAACACCGATTACCGACCATAAAATCAATGAAGTACTGATTCAGGCGGCGAAGTCGGACTACCGTGAAATTATGGATGTGACGGATGAACCTTTGGTATCTTCAGATTTTAATCATTCACCCTATTCACTTATTGTTGATTTAACGCAAACCATGGTGGTCGGGCATCAAGCCAAAGTCTTTGCGTGGTATGACAATGAATGGGGCTATGCAAACCGCTTATTAGATTTGTGTGAATCTTTTAGTACGTCAACCACATAAAGGGCTTTATTTTTAAGCATCTTTTACTCTGAAAACAAGATGATAGGCATAGACCGAATACTGACTTGTGGTTATCATGAATCTATAAACGAAAATAATGTAGAGCGGTGCTTATGTTGATCTTAATTTGGGGATTTATTTTGCTGTTGGCGGTTGCTGTCGTATTTTTAATTTGGTTTCAATTTAAAAATCAGGCAGATAAAACTGATCCAAGCGTAGAGCAGAATCAACTGCAAGAAAAAGTACATCATCTTGAAGAAAACTTAAAAAAGACCTTGGAAATTATGCAAGATCTTGCAAAAAAGATGCATGTGCAACAGGAAGTGATCGAACAGACCACGTCTAAGTTGCAAAAAGTTGAGTTACAAAACGCTGAATTGGTGAATATTCTCGCTAAAGCCGTACAGCCTGAACGCTAAAAATTAAGTTTAGATGAGCACGGTACGTAATAATGCCGCGCTCAGCATACTAATCACAACGGTTGGTAAAAGTGAAAAGCGTGAAGCTGCAATCAATGTGATGGCAATGGCGAGTAGATCTGCGACATTGTCTTTGACAAAATAAGGTGCAATTACTGAAATAAGTACGCAGCCGGGAACAACTTCCAAAATCTTTCGTTGTTTGTTGCTTAAAGTTTTATTTTTCAGCAAAACATAGCCCAATATACGCGTCAGATAAGTGGTTGCTGCGACCAATAAAATCGCGATAAGTGTTGTGCTGTGGATCATAGCTCATCCTCCTGAATAAATAAGAAGGCAGAGGCGATGCCACAGATTGCCCCAATAGGCACATACCAACCCGTCGGTAAATATAAATAAGCAATGGCCGCACTGATTAGACTGATAAGCCAAGGGCGTGCGGCGCTGAAGCCTTTCCACATACCACGTAGTAAAACCAAAAATACTGCAGCAAAGGCCATATCAAATCCATAACGGTGAACATCGCCTAGCAAAGGACCAAGAATGGCTCCTAAGCTGGTAAAACTGACCCACATCAAATACAGAGCAAAACAGATGCCTGCGTAGTAGGACATGCTAAAGGCCTGTTGTAGCCCAAATCTTTTCTTCTTTTCTGCATCGGCAAGCGCTGCGGCCCAACTTTCATCACACATGAAAAACAGGGCAGGGAAAACCTGTCGATTAGGCAAATGGCGTAAATAGGGCACGAGACTTGCACCCATGAGTAAGTGACGGCTATTGACTAGGAACGTAATGAAAATTAAAACGAGAAAATTTGGTGGATTGGTCCAGACTTCGAGTACGGCAAACTCGGAACCGCCCGCAAAGTTTAGGCCAGTAAATAATGGAACTTCTAAATGGCTAAAGCCTTTTTGAGTGGCTTGTGTACCTAAGACCAAAGCAAAAGGAATAATGCCTAGCAGCATGGGGATAGATGTTTTAATACCGCGTTTAAACTCGACGTAATCGGTAGAATCATTGAGTTCTTGAGTTGTATTTCTAAGGGAGAACATTTTAAATCGCCTATGCGTGCTAGGTTTTGGTGCAGTAGGTGAATAAGTGTAGGGTTTTTCCAGAGATATTTTTTGCTTTATTTAGCTTAATATAGAGCTTGTTTGGAATAATATGCTGTGATTGGTTAAGTCTGAGCAAAATTATGCTTTAGGGGTGGAATTTATGGATCAAACAGATAAGCGTATATTACAAGTACTACAAGTCGATGGGAAACTTCAAAATAATGAACTGGCTCAGCGCATTGGACTGTCTGCTTCACCGTGTTTAAGACGAGTAAGACAACTAGAAGAAGACGGGATTATTCGGGCTTATGTGGCTTTGGTAGATCCTGCTAAAGTGAATCTGCGATTGACCGTGTTTGCACGCATTTGGCTAAAGAGTCAGGATCCGCAAACGGTGAACCAATTTGTTGAATCGATTCGTGAAGTTCCTGAAGTGGTCGAGTGTCATTTAATGGCAGGGGATTGTGATTTCTTTTTACGTATTGTGGTTGCAGACTTAGACGCCTATCGACAGTTTCAAATCCATCGTCTAAATAAAATCCCCAATATACAAAGTATTAAAACAGAAATTCCATTACAAAATATCAAACAAACCACAGAATTGCCGATTTGGTAACTCAAAAGTTGATAGCGAAATTGCCCGTGAATGTGACAGCATGACTCAAAGTGATAGGACTTGTACTCTAGTCATGCTACTTAGGATATTATGACTCTTCGTTTAAAAAGCCTTCTTTAATTTCTTTAGGCAGATCTGCGTGCCACCATGCATAAATACTGGCTTTAATTTCTTCATCTTCTTCAGGATCATTTAAAGGTTCATCATCTTCACGAACCAGTTCATCACCTTCAAATTTGAACCAAAACTCCCAAGGATCATCATCACCGCAACCCCATGCTTGCGCATGGATGTCTGGAAGCAAGGCTTTCAGGAAGAATAAAATAGCTTCCATGAACTCATCACCTGATGAACCATGGACAAAGTGTGCGATGGAATAACCCGCGAGGGAGTATAGCGATTCAGGACCTAAGTCAAACTCGATATTATCGACGGTATTTAAAATATCTTCGGCCAGTTCAGCACCATGTTCTGGATTGATGTCACAGACTAAAGCCGTAAATTGACTCGCATCGCCGCGATGTTCTTGAAATAATCGGTCTAATTTTGACATGATTTGAGCATCTGAATGCTTGTAATATAAGTTGCTGTGCATTTCCATCGAATTTTCCCCAAGTAAAAAATATGTGATTAAAAGTGTTATCTGTATAACGCCGTTGTATTTATTGTTGCTGTTAAATTGAGCTGAAGTATAAAATAATGTGTTTTTTGTGCAAGCACAGGTATAATTGGAAATAAAATATAAAACAAAGTCTTATATGAATTTTTCCAATCTGTGCAGAGCACTAGGATGAGTTAATATTATTTATTCTGATACTTGGGCATTGTCTAAAGCCATGTTTTGAATGGCTCGCTCAAAATCGGTAAGAATTTATAAAGTTGTTAACGATGACATCGAAACGATAAATTAAATTTTCCGAAATTGTCTAATGCACAGCACATTGTATCGTGATAGACTAAGAGAAATCGGGTGTGCCCCGATTTTTTTATGCGGATTCGTTCCGCGCAGACAAGATTTTAGGTTTACAACATGCCCATTTCAGAGACATGGTTATTACCTGATGGTGTAGCTGATGTACTACCAGAACAGGCGCAAGTGATTGAAACTTTGCGTCGTCAAGCATTAGATTTCCTCGCAACTCGAGGTTATCAGTTGGTGTACACGCCATTCATTGAATACATCGAATCGTTATCTTCTCTTTCAGAATCGAATCAAGATTTAGACTTAGCCACTTTTAAAGTGATTGATCAGCTTTCTGGTCGTTTGCTTGGTGTGCGTGCCGATATGACACCACAAGTGGCTCGTATTGATGCGCATGTACATCCAGTTGAAGGCGTCGCTCGCTATTGCTATGCAGGAACAGTCCTACATACCAAACCACAGGGCTTTAATACCACGCGTACACCTTTGCAGCTAGGTGCTGAGCTATTCGGTTCAGACAGCATCGATGCCGATGTGGAACTGATTGATGTGATGATCAGCCTGCTTGAAAAAACAGGTTTTGCAGACGGTATCCATTTGGATTTAGGCCATGTGGGCTTATTCCGTAGTATGGTGAAGGTTGCGGGTTTAAACAAAGCGACTGAACGCCAACTCTCTGATTTATACCAACGTAAAGCTCTGCCAGAATTGGCTGAATTTACCCAAGATTTAAACTTTGGTGCTGACTTTTATACTTTAGGTCGTTATGCAAGTGACTTAGATGCCTTGCAAATGCATTTAAGTTCAGAAGTCCTTGCCGATGCAGAATTTAAGCACGCTTTTGATGCATTAAAAACTACACAATCTGAGATTCAAGCACGTTGGCCAAATCTTCAGATGGGTATTGATGTGGTTGAGCTGCGCTCATATCACTACCATACGGGCTTAATGTATGCCGTTTATGCACCAAACCGTGCTGCGCCATTGGCACAAGGTGGACGCTATGACGGAATTGGTGAGCACTTTGGGCGTGCACGCCCAGCAACAGGCTTTAGTTGTGACTTATATGCACTTAGTGCAGGTCGTTTTCAGCAAAACAGTCTTGTGGTTGCTCCCAAAGGTACTCAAACAGATTTGATCCAAGCGATTGAACACACGCGTGCTCAAGGCATGAGCGTGATTCAACTTTTGGGGCAGGATGATTTAACTACGCTTCCATATGCAACGCACCAGTTGGTGAATGTTGCAGGTCAATGGACTGTAGAACAGATTTAATCACTTCTTCAGGTAAGCTAAAACCTGAGAAGTTCTTCAATTTTAACAGCATGATGCAATGAGGCTATTATGGGCAAGAATGTTGTGGTACTCGGTACCCAATGGGGCGACGAAGGTAAAGGTAAAATCGTCGACCTGCTCACAGATCAAGCGGCTGCGGTCGTTCGTTATCAAGGCGGACATAACGCAGGTCATACACTTGTCGTTGGTGGTAAGAAAACTGTATTACACCTCATTCCATCTGGTATTTTACGTGAAAACGTACTGTGCTTAATTGGTAATGGTGTGGTGCTTTCTCCTGAAGCGCTCATCAAAGAGATGGACATTCTTGAAAAAGAAGGCGTGCCAGTTAAAGAACGTCTACGTATTTCTCCGAACTGTCCACTGATTTTGCCAAACCATATTGCACTTGACCAAGCGCGTGAAATCAAGCGCGGTAATGCGAAAATTGGTACCACTGGTCGTGGTATTGGTCCTGCGTATGAAGACAAAGTTGCACGCCGTGCAATTCGTGTTGCAGACTTGGTTCGTGGTGGTGAGCATCTTAAAGCTCAGTTAACTGAACTTCTTGAGTACCATAACTTCCAATTAACGCAATTCTACGGCGTAGAAGCAGTTAAATTAGAAGATGTACTTGCGCTGTGTGATCAATGGCGTGAAGTGGTTGCACCACTTGTGATTGATGTCACTACTGAGCTGCATAATTACCGTAAAAACGGTGATAACATCATGTTTGAAGGTGCTCAAGGTTCTCTTCTAGATGTTGACCATGGTACATATCCGTATGTAACGTCTTCAAACACGACTGCTGGTGGCGTAAGCTCAGGTTCTGGTTTGGGTCCATTACATCTTGACTATGTATTGGGTATTACCAAAGCATACACAACACGTGTAGGTGCAGGTCCGTTCCCAACTGAGTTGGTTTATGACGCTGCAAATGACGTAGGTGATGCGATTGGTAAGCACTTAGGGACTGTAGGTTCTGAATTTGGCGCCTCTACGGGTCGTCAACGTCGTTGTGGTTGGTTCGATGCTGAAATCCTTCGTCGTTCTGTAGACGTAAACTCACTTTCAGGTATTTGCTTAACTAAACTTGACGTTCTTGATGGTTTAGAAGAAGTGAAAATCTGCGTAGGTTACGAAGCGGCAGATTCTGGTTGTGTTGGTTCTTCTGATGCGCTTGCATTTGAAACTTTAAAACCAATTTACGAAACGATGCCGGGTTGGTCTGAGTCTACCTTTGGTGCGAAATCAATGGATCAATTGCCACAAGCAGCGATCAACTATGTAAAACGCATTGAACAATTAATCGAATGCCCAATCGATATCATTTCTACAGGTCCAGACCGTGAAGAAACGATTGTTTTACGTCATCCATTTGACGCTTAAACGATAAAGCATTGAGTAAAAAACCCTGTCTCGTACAGGGTTTTTTATTTGTGCGATCCATCTGTACATGAGCGTTACAGATATTGATTTAAGCTGCTGAGCTGGAATGATTTTCCCGACTAAAGTTGCATGAATAAGCACGACATAATGTATACGTGCTTGATAGAATAAAATGCACAATAAACAGATGAGCAGGCAGGATGCAAAAGAATATCGCGGGAACTATTTTTTACTCACTACTTTTTGCTATGGGTGGTGCGCCAACAATCGCGATGATGATTATTCAAGGGCAAACCACTGATCCAGATGTGATTTATAGTGCACTCATTGGATTGTCTGTGATTATTGCTTGTATCTTGGTGCCAATCATACTGCTCCAAAATGCATTTCTGTTTGCAAAGCGTAAAAGTGCGACCCTTGAGGAAAAAATTGAACCCTTAAGCCACCTGTATTTGGGTTTAAATATCCTGTGTTTGGTTTATTGGCTTTTAATTCAGTTTATGTAACTAGGTTTAAGGTGGCGTGTAGATAAAGCTTTACCGCTGAAATTTGGCTTATTGTACTTAATTGTGAAGATATTTTTACATAATTGCTATGATAAAACGCGGTGATGATATTTAACACTTTAAATCTATTCAATATAATTCAGCACATTATGTAAAATGCTTTGAGATGGATGGAGTTAAGCAATAATGAAAAATAAAATATTAATGAGTTTGTGTGCAGCAAGTGTTGTTACCATTTCAGGTTGTGCAACTTTTGCGGAAGTGGCAGGTGCAGACACTGCAACATTAAATGCAGCAGCAACCCAAGGCTTCAACAAAACAGTGAATGAAGCGCGAAGCACAAAGACCTTAGATACCTCATCTACGACCTATAAGCGTATTTATGGTGTATTCAATCGCTTGAAGCCATATGCCGATCAAATGAACCAAACTGGAACGAAATTTGACTGGCAGTTGGCGGTACTTAAGTCAAATCAGGTCAACGCCTATGTTGCACCTGGTGGTAAGGTGGTGTTCTACACAGGTATTGTCGATAAATTGAACCTAACGGATGCTGAAATTGCAGCGGTGATGGGACATGAGATGGTGCATGCTTTAGAAGAGCACTCGAAGAGTAAGGTTGGTGCGCAGGCATTAACGGATTTGGCATTGGGAATTGGTCTAAGTGCAGCAGGTGTAGGTCAAACGGGTTCAGCAGCAGCGCAGCTAGGTAGTCAAATTGGTATTGGTTTGCCTTACTCACGTAGCCTAGAAAGTCGTGCAGACCAAGGCGGCTTAATGTTGATGGCTAAAGCAGGCTATAACCCTCAAGCCGCAATTAGTCTGTGGGAAAAAATGAATAAGCTTGATGGAGCAGGCGGTTCTTCATTCCTGTCGACACACCCGTCAAATAGCCAACGTATTGAAGCAATGCGTAAGAACTTAGCCGCTGCTCAAGCGGTTTATAATCAAAGACGTTAATTTGTTTTTGAGTAAAAAAGGACGCCATGGCGTCCTTTTTTATTGTCAGTTGATGATTTTGAAAATCATCAATTATTTGTGACAGGTGAAGTCGTATTTCACCTGAACAGCTGACTAAGAAATATCTATGGCGCAGGATTAGGTTGTTGCTGATGGATAGCTTGAATACCCTGTAAAACTTCTTCCGATAAATCTATCTCAAAGGCTTGGATATTTTCTTTCAACTGGTCTAAGTTGGTCGCACCAATAATCGTACTGGTCACAAAAAACTGCTGCTTGATGAAGGCTAAAGCCAGTTGCGTCGGCGTTAAACCATGCCGTTCAGCTAATTGTGCATACTGTTCCGTAGCCCATTCACTCTCTGGGTTGCTATAACGACTAAAGCGGCTGAAAAGCGTCACGCGAGCATTCGCTGGGCGTGCACCATTACGGAATTTACCTGTGAGATAGCCAAAAGCGAGTGGGGAATAGGCGAGTAAACCAACGCCTTCATATTTCGCAATTTCTGACATACCAATTTCATAAGTACGGTTCAATAGGCTATATGGATTTTGCACACTGACAAATTTAGACAGGCCGAGCTGTTCTGCAATTTGTAGAAACTTCATGGTGCCCCATGGTGTTTCATTAGATAAGCCAATATAACGAATACGTCCTTTTTGAATCTCTGCTTCTAGTGCTTGTAGTGTTTCTTGCAAAGAGGTCACGGTTTGCGTGTTATGAGCTTCACTGTTTTCATAGCCTAATTTGCCAAAAAAGTTGGTTGGACGTTGTGGCCAGTGTAGCTGATATAAATCGATATAATCGGTCTGTAAACGCTTTAGGTTGCCATCTAGAGCCGAAGAAATGTCGCTTGCATTAAAACGAGTCTGTCCATCACGAATATGACTACCACCTTGAGATGGCCCTGCAATTTTAGAGGCTAGAAATAACTTGTCCCGACCGCCGCGCTGGGCAATCCATTGGCCAATAATACTTTCGGTTGCACCTTGTGTTTCAGGTTTTGGAGGAACAGGGTACATTTCAGCAGTATCCCAAAAGTTAATGCCTTGCGCCAAAGCATAGTCAAGTTGCTCAAAGGCTTCAGCTTGAGTGTTTTGCTCACCAAAGGTCATGGTGCCGAGACAAATTTCAGGCACCAAAATGCCTGTATTGGCTAAAGGTTTAAATTGCATTCAACATTTCCTTTTATGGACTGCGTTTTTCCGGTCGAATTAGGTTACACAGTTATGCCCAGTAGGTTAAATCACTATTTTTACAAAGTTTGTCATGAATTTGTCAAAACAGAAGCAGATTTAAAGGCAAAAAAAAGCAAATCCTAAGATTTGCTTTTGGCTGTATCAGCTACGAAGAAAAGTCTTATTCTTCGTCTTCATAGTCATCAGCATTCGCTTTTGACTCTTCTAAAGAGGCATCAAAAATTAAGATGGCTTTACCATCAGTTTCGATCATGCCTTGCTCTTCGAGTGTTTTCAAAACACGACCAACCATTTCACGTGAACAACCGACAATACGTCCAATCTCTTGACGCGTAATACGAATTTGGCGGCCATTTGGTAAAATCATCGCTTCAGGTTGCGAAGATAAGTCGATTAGGCAACGTGCAATACGACCTGAAACGTCGATAAATGCAAGGTCAGTCACTTTACGAGTGGTATTTTTTAAACGGCGAACTAGCTGTGCAAATACTGCATAGCTTAGGTCAGGGTATTGTTTGCTGAGCTCATGGAAGTTTTCATAAGTCACTTCAGCAATTTCGCAGACATCACGGGTACGCACTTCAGCAGTACGTTGTGAGTTTGCTTCGAATAGACCCATTTCCCCAAAAAAATCACCCGCATTTAAATAAGCGACCACGATTTCACGTTCATCGTCTTCACGCAGAATAATGGAGACCGAACCTTTTAAAATCAAATATAAAGATTTAGATTCTGAGCCTGCGTCTACGATGGTGGTACGCTTAGGATAACGATTAATATATGCGCGTTTTAATAATGCTTTGACTGACTCGGGGAGTTGACCTGGAGACAGCGCATCAGTGCTTAATTGTGAAAAGCTTGAAGTCATGCTAACGGTTCCGAAAATGGATAAAATATAGATCGCACAGACCTAGGGTGAACTTGTCACACAGTCAGAGCTGAAATTCCTTATCAACTCAATTTATGTTAGTGTACAGTCACTTCGTCAATCTATAGCTTTTTTTAGGTACTTGCAATGCAAACAACTGTTCATTGGTTAGAGAATGTTGCTTTCGAAGCAAAAACTCAAAGTGGTCACAGTGTTATCATGGATGGATCGCCAGAATATGGGGGTGAAAACCGTGGTCCAAGACCAATGGAATTGATCCTGACGGGACTGGGTGGTTGTGCCTCTTTTGACATCGTAACCATACTTAAAAAATCACGCCAAGAAATTACCGATGTACGCTGTGAACTCAAGGCAGAGCGGGCAGATAGCATCCCTGCAGTGTTCACAAAAATCCACTTACATTTCGTGATTACGGGTCATGCGGTGAAGGAAAAACAAGTCGCAAAAGCTGTGGAATTATCGGCAGAAAAGTACTGTTCTGCGAGCAAAATGTTGATGGATGGTGGGGTTGAAATCACCCATGATTTTGAGATTATTGAAGCAAATTAAACGCTGACTTTTAAGTCATTTGAGGCTGATCTAGTGATCGGCCTTTTTCATGCTTCACGCTTTTGTTTTGATTCCGTAAACTGGGACACAATTCATCACACGAATAAATAGAAAAATGCGTTGTTTGTTTGATTAATAATTGATCAAATGATTTTGGTTGTCACGGATTGATAGGTCGTCGTGGTCTTTAATACATAAATAATCTAGGTTGGCGCTTGAAAATAAGGCGGATAAGACCCATCTTATAACCGAGTCTTATGAATTTATTGTTAAGATAAGCTAATGAAAAATAAGTTAAAATGTAGAAAAATTAATTAAATTTGAATTGAATTTTGAGCAATTGTTCCCATATATCCATCAAGTTCGAAATTTGTTGTGAGGAAAACAAGAATGCGATTTGAAAAATTCACAAACCGCTTACAGCAAGCTCTCTCAGATGCTCAATCACTTGCAGTGGGGAAAGACCATACCGCAATTGAAGGTATTCATATCTTATCAACATTGTTAGAAGAAACCTCTAATCTGAGTTTGTTGCAACAAGCGGGTGCCAATTTACCTGCTTTACAAAGCAAATTAAAACAAGCACTAGCTGATGCACCAACACTGACTAATCCCACAGGGGACGTCAACTTAAGTTCAGAGGCAGTCAAAGCACTGAATTTGGCAGATAGCTTCGCGCAAAAAGCAGGCGATGAGTTTTTGTCTACCGATTGGGTGATGCAAGCCTTGGCCGAAGTGGGGGCAACTAAAACGCTACTCAACAGTGTGGGCGTGCAAGCAGAAAGCTTACGCAAAGTCATTTTAAAAATTCGAGGTGATGAGAAAGTCATGAGCAACAATCATGAAGATCAACGTGATTCTCTGAATAAATACACCATTGATTTAACTGAACGCGCACTTGCAGGTAAGTTAGATCCTGTGATTGGGCGTGATGATGAAATTCGTCGTACCATTCAAGTTTTGTCGCGTCGTACCAAAAATAACCCAGTGTTGATTGGTGAACCAGGGGTGGGTAAAACAGCCATTGTTGAAGGCTTGGCACAGCGGATTATTAACCGCGAAGTGCCTGAAAGCCTACAAGGTAAACGTGTTTTATCCTTAGATTTGGGTTCATTGCTTGCGGGTGCTAAATATCGTGGCGAGTTTGAAGAGCGCTTAAAAGCAGTACTGAAAGATTTGTCTAAACAAGATGGTGAAGTCATTTTATTTATCGATGAATTACACACGCTGGTAGGCGCTGGTAAAGGCGATGGTGCGATGGATGCAGGTAATATGCTCAAACCTGCTCTGGCACGTGGTGAGCTACGCTGTGTTGGTGCAACCACATTAGATGAATATCGCCAATTCATTGAAAAAGATGCTGCGCTAGAGCGTCGTTTCCAAAAAGTGTTGGTCGATGAGCCGAGTGTGGAAGATACCATTGCGATTTTACGTGGGTTGAAAGAGCGCTACGAAGTGCACCATGGTGTGAAAATTTTAGACTCTGCCATCATTGCAGCAGCGAAAATGTCACATCGTTATATCACCGACCGTCAATTGCCTGATAAAGCAATTGATTTGATTGATGAAGCGGCTTCTCGTATCAAAATGGAGCTGGACTCTAAGCCAGAAGCTCTGGATAAACTTGAACGTCGTTTGATTCAATTGAAACTACAACTTGAAGCAGTGAAAAAAGATGAAGATGCAGGTAGTCGTGCGGAAGTCGCTCATCTTGAAAAGCAAATTATCGAAGTTCAACGCGAATACAATGATTTAGAAGAAGTTTGGAAAGCTGAAAAAACCTTAGTTGAAGGTACCAAACAAGTTCAAGCTGAATTGGATCAGGCTCGTATTGCGTTGCAAAAAGCGCAGCGTGAAAACGACTTGGGTGAAATGTCGCGCCTTCAGTATGGTGTGATTCCAGAGCTGGAAAAACGTCTCAATGAAGAAGAAGTCGTTGAGGAAAAAGAAGAGCCGAAACTACTGCGTAACAAAGTCACTGACAATGAAATTGCAGAAGTCGTTAGTGCTGCTACGGGGATTCCAGTAGCCAAAATGATGCAAGGTGAACGTGAGAAACTTCTGCATATGGAAGAGTTCTTACATAACCGTGTCGTTGGGCAGGATGATGCTGTAGTTGCAGTATCCAATGCAGTTCGTCGTTCGCGTGCTGGCTTGTCTGACCCGAACCGACCGAGTGGCTCGTTCTTATTCTTAGGTCCAACGGGTGTTGGTAAAACAGAGTTGACCAAAGCACTGGCAAACTTCTTGTTTGATAGTGACGATGCCATGATTCGTATCGACATGTCCGAGTTTATGGAAAAACACTCTGTCAGTCGTTTGGTGGGTGCGCCTCCTGGTTATGTCGGCTACGAAGAAGGTGGTGTGTTAACCGAAGCTGTACGCCGTAAACCGTATAGTGTCGTACTGTTCGATGAAGTAGAAAAAGCACATCCCGATGTGTTTAACATCTTGCTCCAAGTGTTGGATGATGGTCGCCTAACGGATTCACAAGGTCGCGTGGTTGACTTTAAAAATACCGTAATCGTTATGACATCGAACTTAGGTTCGAGTGATGTGCGTGAGTTGGGTGATAATCCTTTGGATGAAGAAGTGCGAGCAGTGGTGATGAATGCCGTGACGCAACATTTCCGTCCAGAGTTTATCAACCGTATTGATGAGTTAGTGGTTTTCCATTCACTCAAAAAAGCGCAAATTCGTGGTATTGCAGATATTCAATTGGATCGTTTACGTGATCGTTTGGTTGAAAAAGATATGCGCTTAACGGTGGATGATCAAGCCTTTGACTTATTGATTGACGCTGGTTTTGACCCAATTTACGGTGCTCGCCCATTGAAACGTGCCATCCAACAACAGGTTGAAAACAACTTAGCGCAAAAAATATTGTCTGGTTACTATGTGGCTGGAGACAATATTATGATCACTGCACATGATGGTCAGTTGAGCTTTGATAAAGTGAAAATGAGTTAATCATTTACATGGTTCCTTGAAACTAAAAAACCCAGCTTCGGCTGGGTTTTTTATTGCGTGATAGAAATGTTAAAAGATGACACTTTTAAGCAAAAATGTGACCTAAGTTTTCACATTTATGTGATAGGTATGGCATATAAGTGATTTATTTGCAAAACAATTATCTTTATTCGAAGATTCTCTTTATAATTTATTTTAATAAAAAACAAACAACTTGGGATAGAAGAAATGACTCAATTGAAGTGGGGTATTGGAGGCGTACTTACGCTTGCTGTGGTCGCAGTGGGGGGTAATCTTTATGCGGATAAAAGCTTGAAGGCTTATTATCAACACAGCACCAAACAGTCGAATGATTTAAAGTTGCAATATCAACAATTTCAAATGGGTGCTTTAAATGGCAGTGCGAACTGGACCGCTGAATTAGTACTAGACCCATGTAAACCGAAAGAAGTGATCCAATTGAAGGGGCAGGATCATATTCAACGGAGTTGGAATGGATATGCGATTCGTTCAGATATTAACATTACTCAGGCACCCGGTGCACTTCAGTCCTTGTTGAAGGAACCACTTAAAGTACAAAGCAAAGTGAATTGGTTGGGTACTTTGAATAGTACCTTGACTACGCCAGTGATTACCCGCAATGAAGCTCAACTCCAGTCTAGATTAGACCCGATGACATTAAAGTTTCGGGCAAAACCGATCGAACAACAGTTAAAGATACTGGATTTACAGCTTGAAATTCCGAATCTAACAGTCACCGATCCAAATATACATTTGCAAATGGTGGGACTAAAGCTAGAAAGTAACCAAGGGCTGAATGGTGAATATCTTGAGGCGGGTGAAACCAAAATTAAGATGGATCTACTGAAAATGTCAGATCGAGATATCAATAAACCGATCAATGCCGAACTGAAGAATTTTAGTATAGAAACGCAAAGTGAACTGACGGACCGAGTTGTAAACACTGAAATGTTATTGCGTCTAGATGAAATGAAAATGCCTTCAGCGCCCGCTGTCCAAAACGTACAGTTTAATTTTAATGTACTTGATATAAACCGACAAAAATTGCAGACGCTGTTTGATATTTTGGCGAAAAGTGAAAACAGTTGTTTGGCAAAAGAGGCAATGGAAAAAGATATGGAACCTGCTTTATTGGCTGTGATCAATGAAGGTTTCCGTTTTGAATCCAAAGAGAACCAATTTGCTATCGGGGAAGGGGTTGCACAAGCGAGTGTGACGGGGCGTATTATGCCGAGTCATCAATCGACGGTGATGGGTATGGTGAAAATGATGCCGAGTTTAATGGAATACAAAGCAGATATTCAGTTTGATAAAAATATGATCTCGCGCATCATGAATAATTATCTGCAAAAAGGAGGCATCAGCATGTCTGATCAAGAGATCGAAAGCATGCTTTCGACGATGCAGAGTTCAGGGCAGGTGAAACGTGAAGGGAATACCATGAAAATGTCAGTTGATTACAAATATGGGCAAACCAATTTCCTGACTGAATAATGCAAAATATGATGATCTAACATAATAAAAGGGACGTATTTCGTCCCTTTTTTATATCTGAAAATTGTCTAATGCAAAATTTAGCGAAGATGAAAGACCTGCTGGTATTTCATCTTCAGTGCATTAGTTTTTTGGATGGGTAATTTTCCATGCACGGTGGATTTTTTGATTGCGCTTGAAATCAGGCCCAATGGTTTCACTGGTAATTTCTTCGACATCAAAGAATGCTAAAATTTCTTCGTCCATTTCAAAACCACGATAGTTGTTCGAGAAGTACAAAGTACCATCCGTAGTTAAACGGTTCATCGCGCGTTTGAGCAATGATAAATGGTCGCGTTGTACATCAAAGGTACCGTAGAACTTCTTCGAGTTTGAGAAGGTTGGTGGGTCAATAAAGATCAGCTCATACTGTTCATGACCTTCTTTTAACCACTCAAAACAATCACTAGCAAAGAACTGATGTTGTTCATCGGCATGATCGACTGTTAAGCCGTTCAAGACGAAGTTCTCTTTAGACCAGTTCAAATATGTATTTGAAAGATCAACGCTGGTGGTACTTGCCGCACCGCCTAAAGCTGCATGTAAGCTGGCTGTAGAGGTATAGCTATACAAGTTCAAGAAGTGCTTACCACGCGCTTCTTGTGCGATGCGTAGACGGATTTGACGGTGGTCTAAGAACAAGCCAGTATCTAAGTAATCAGTTAAGTTCACTAAGATTTTTGCTTTGCCTTCTTGCACGATAAAACGCTTAGAAGCAGTACTTTGCTTGGTATACTGGTTTTTACCTTCTTGGCGAGCACGTGTTTTGATAAAGATCGCATCACGGCCTAAACCTGTTACAGCACGAATCGCCTGTAAAGCAAGATTGAAACGCTTCTTGGCTTTTTCAGGATCGATTTTTTTCGGTGGCGCATATTCTTGGACGTGTAAACGTTCACCATACAAATCGACTGCGACGTTAAAGTCTGGAAGGTCAGCATCATATAAACGTAAACAGTGAATGTTTTCTTTTACTGCCCATTTCTTTAAGGTCTGCATGTTCTTTTGTAAACGGTTAGCAAAGTCTTCAGCACCTTCAATCGCTTCAAACTGTTGCGGTTGCCATGTTTCCAAGAAAGGTTTGACTACTGCAACTGGCTTAACTGAACCTGAACGTACGTAAATTGGCAGTTTACCATTCATCAAACGCATGGTTTGCGGGTCATTCAGCGCCAATACATCGGCTTGCTCGACGGCTGCGGCGATAACGGCTGCGGTTTGATTTGGGAAGTTCTTTTGCAGCAAAGCAGATAAGCCTAAATATAAAGCACGGTTTGAGGCTTTATCACCCAAACGCTCACCATAAGGTGGGTTGGTCACAATAAAGGCTGTTTTTCCTTCGGCTTCAAAGTTTGGCCAATCGGCTAAAGTTCGTTCTTCGATTTGGATCTGGTCAAGTACACGTTCAAAACCAGCAGCAATAATATTTTGCTTGGTGGCTTTTACCGCTTCCCAGTCTGCATCAAATGCGTAGAACTTAGGGAGCGGTTGTTCCAAGGCTGTTTGATGGCGTTCAGCTGCTTCCGCTTTAATGCTCATCCACAGATCATGATCATGGCCATTCCAGCCATTGAAACCGAAACGACGAACTAAACCAGGTGCGCGGTCAGTCAGCATCATCAATGCTTCAATAATAAACGTCCCAGAACCACACATTGGGTCAAGGAAAATATCGGGTCTTTTTGCAAGGAGCTTAGCTTTTTGTAAAATCGCAGCGGCTAAGTTTTCTTTAATTGGGGCATCGGTCATATAACGACGGTAGCCACGTTTATGTAATGAATCACCAGATAAGTCTAAACAGTAGGTGTGTTCAGTTTTTCCTGCGAGTGCATAAATGGTAATTTCAGGTTGCTTAATATCAATACTTGGACGCTTACCAACAGCTTCCATGAATGAATCCACGATACCGTCTTTTACACGTAGAGTTGCAAACTGGCTGTTCACCTTAATTTCACGTTCAATATGTAAACGAACGGCGAAGGTGCTTTGTGGTGCAAAAATCAGCGACCAATCAAAGTTCATTGCACCTTCGTAGAGCTCTTCAGCAACATCACGTGCGTCATGGCTAAATTCCAGCTCATGGACATGAATTGGTGCGAGTACACGCGACGCAAGACGCGACCACATACAAATGCGATAGGCATGTTCCAGTGTACCTTTGAAAACTAAACGCCCAGGAAAACGTTCAATGTTTTGAACACCTAAACCTTCTAATTCTTCTTGGAGTAAGGTTTCTAAGCCATCGGCACACGTAACCCAATAGCTGCTTAAACGCGAAGCGGTTTTCATAAATTTGAGAGACCAAAATAAAACAAAATAAACTCGCTAAAGTTTAACGTATTTTGCCTCTGAATGGTTTTTTAAATATGCCTCTACTCAGCGGAAATATTAAAATAAATGAATCACCATGTGAACAATAACGTTTTTGGTACGTATTTTGCTAAATCCTTGCAAGTTTAATTTACTGACTGATTTCTGATAGATCGTCAGTAAATATTTTTCACTTGAAAGGGGATGAATATGTCGACCAAGTTAGATCGCGGTGTTGTAAGTCATGCTGATGCTTTTTCAATTGCAACTTTACTTTATGCACGTCTGCGCCGTGTATCGGGGCGTGTAATTGATGTGATGTATTTGGTGGAAAATCCAAGTTATGCACGTCAGATGGCAGAGCTTGCTTTAAGTACAGAAGATACTGAACTGATTCGATTGGTGAGTCGTTTAGACAGTGTCATGGATGTTTTTAACTATGAAGAAACCGCCGTGATCGAAAAACCTAAACAGGTCGACACGACACGACATGAGTTGGAAGCCACTGAAGAAGAAATCTACCGTGCCCAAGTGTCACATCACTATATTGGCGCTTTACGATAAGAATCGCTGAAGTTGGATCGCTCTCGCAAGAGAGCTTTTTAAAATGTCCGCTTGGGATAAATGAGATAAGAAACTCTATAGAATTGATATTTATAGCAATTTGATGAACTCTGAATTTGGCTAATTTAGCCTTTAATGGTTTAATTTAACTGATTGAAATAATAGATAAGAATTTCATAATCTTAGTTTTGAAGCCGATGATAATTAAGACAATTGTTTTAAACTGAGGTCCAAATCAAAAAGAAAATCTGTATAATGCGTTAACTTAACGTACAAGGAATCTCTCATGCACTTGGCAGCATTGCATACTCCGAGTCAGATTCAACTCAACCAAGATGGTCATCTCAAACACTTCCTCACCATCGAAGGCCTTTCTAAAGAAACTCTTACAAAAATATTGGACACCGCGCAGTCCTTTTTTAATGACCAAAATCAGCTGATTACCAACAACCTCTTAGAAGGTCGAACGGTAATGAACCTTTTCTTTGAAAACTCAACCCGTACTCGTACCACTTTTGAAGCAGCGGCAAAACGACTTTCTGCAAATGTATTAAATATCGATATCGCACGTTCAAGTACTTCCAAAGGGGAGACGCTCAGAGACACTTTGTGGAACTTAGAAGCGATGGCTGCGGATACTTTTGTGGTACGTCATTCTTCGTCGGGTGCGGCACATTTTATTGCCCAAACCGTTTGTCCGCATGTTGCAATTATCAATGCAGGTGATGGCCGTCATGCGCATCCAACACAAGCTATGTTGGACATGCTGACCATTCGCCGTGAAACCAAAAAGAAATTTGAAGATATTTCAATTGCCATCATTGGTGATATTAAACATTCACGCGTGGCGCGTTCAGATGTTGCTGCATTACAAACACTGGGGTGTAAAGATATTCGTGTAATTGCACCGAATACGCTGCTGCCATATGGTTTTGACGAATATGGTGAAGGTGTACGTTTATTTAATAACATGGAAGCAGGGATTCAAGACTGCGATGTAATTATTACCTTACGCATTCAAAATGAACGTATTGATTCGCCTGCGCTGTCATCTCAAGCTGAATTCTACAAAATGTACGGTTTAAACAAAGAACGTCTTGCGATGGCAAAACCTGATTGCATCCTTATGCATCCGGGGCCTATGAACCGTGGTGTAGAGATTGATTCCAGTATTGCCGATGGTCCGCAGTCTGTGATTTTAAATCAGGTGACCAACGGGATTGCTGTACGTATGGCAGTTTTGGCGCTTGCAATGCAAGGTCAACTGCAAGAGCAAGGTTTGTTAGACGCGATTGCGGGATAAGGAATAAGTCATGACTGTTGTAAAAATTGAAAATGTACGTGTTCTTGACCCAATTCATCAAACAGATGCCGTTCAAACGGTATATATCGAAAATGGCAAGTTGGTTGCTGAAACAACCAATTTCACTGAAACAGTTGATGGTCAAGGCAAGTGGTTAATGCCAACCATGGTGGACTTATGTGCACGCCTACGTGAGCCGGGTCAGCAACAGCACGGGACATTAAAATCAGAAGGTTGTGCTGCGCGTGAAAATGGTATTTTGCATGTATTTACACCGCCAGACTCAAAACCGATTGTGCAAGACAATGGTGCTTTGATTCATGGTTTGATGGAAAAAGCCATGTTGGATGGCGGCATTTATCTTGAAGTGATTGGTGCTCAAACCCAAGGCTTACAAGGCAACCAACCTGCAAATATGGCGGGTCTTAAAAAGGGCGGTTGTAAAGCAGTTTCAAATGCCAATGCGCCTTTTGCAGATGACGATGTGGTGCTGCGCACTTTAGAATACGCAGCAGGCCTTGGTATGACGGTGGTGTTTTATGCCGAAGAACCGCAAATTGCCAAAGATGGCTGTGTCCATGAGGGCTTTGTGGCATCGCGTCAGGGCTTACCGACCATCCCAGCGATTGCCGAAACCATTGCCATTGCCAAGTATTTGTTAATGATTGAAGCGACGGGTGTTCGTGCCCACTTTGGTTTATTGTCTACAGGTGCTTCTGTTGATTTGATTAAAATCGCTAAAGATAAAGGTCTACCAGTCACATGCGATGTGGCGATGCATCAGCTGCATTTAACAGATCAGCTGATTGATGGCTTCAACTCACTTGCACATGTCCGTCCGCCGTTACGTGCTGAGTCGGATAAAGAGCTTCTTCGCCAAGGTGTGAAAAGTGGAGTGATCGATGCGATTTGTACACATCATGAACCGTTAAGCAGTTCTGCAAAGCTAGCACCATTTGCTGAAACACAACCGGGCATCACTGCTTTTGATACCTATGTAGCTTTTGGTGTGCAATTGGTACGTGAAGGTTTATTTAGTCCTTTGGAATGGGTCGAAAAAGTCACGATTGCACCTGCCACGGTAGCCAATATGCTTGAACGTTGGACTGCTGAAGCAGGCTGGGTATTGGTTGATCCTGAGTTAGACTGGATTGTGAATAAAGACAATATTTTGTCGCAAGGTAAAAATACACCTTTGATCAATCAAGTGGTGAAAGGAAAAGTTCTAAAAACTTTTGCAGCTTAAATATTGCATTAAATGTGGATTAAAAAGTCAGCTTCGGCTGGCTTTTTTATTGGGCCTAGATAAAACTGATGCAAATACAATATTTTACAAAGTATAAAAAATGAACAGATAAACTGGAAAATGACGATGAAAACAATGAGAAAAAGTGGGGTAAGGCTTCATGAATGTCGATTTTATGGATTTACTAAAACAAAATGTCTCTGCAATTGTTTTAGAGGGTGATACACAACATTTACTTGAAAAAAATCAAGCAATTCAATCCTTTTTACCAATTTTACTGTCTATATTAAAGTCAAAGTCTGAACTGATTCCTGCATTTCAACAGCAGTTGAATCCACGTCTTAATGATGCTTTTGCATCGAATGTTAGTCTCAAGCAACAGTTTTTGGAGCATGTTCGCGGGGCAGCGTCCGCAGATGAAATTGAAAGTACCTTGAGCCGTTCGATTACACCTGCATTAGCATTTTTAACGACAGAGGCTGGTTCTTCAGAACCTGAAGCGATTTCCCATTTACTACAGGTCAACACAGATTCCATTAGTCGTGCCTTACCTGAGTGGGCAACTGCAATACTGGCTGGATTGGGGGTAAATATCTTACAAGGACAAGCTACACATGTTGCACCTGCAAGCGTACATGCTACAAAAGTAGATGAGAAACGGTCATTTTTACTGCCAGTTTTGGCTTTAATTATTTTTGCGGCATTGTTTGCTTTTATTTTTAGAGCCTGTACCGAAAAGGCCACAACTGAAACAGCACCTGCTGCAAATGTGAATGCCAGCCAACCTGCTAAATTTCAAATCACCACAGGGGCAACAGGAGATTTGGTCACTTGCCAAATTTTCTCAGCCAATGCGGCTTATGTTGAAATTTTGCAAAAAGAAGTAAAGCAAATTTTTAATAACAGCATCGGCTGTGGTGCAGATATGCAGAGTATGTATCACACTGAATTTATCGACCAAGATGCGATACCCAGTGTAATCAGTGCATTGAAAGGTGTGCCAAATATAAATTTAACATGGTTTGGCAATCAGTTATCGATTCAATCACAAGATCCAGCCAATGCACTTAAAGTGGCAGATCAAATTAAACCTTTACTGCGTAATATGACAGTTGTGACGCAGCAACCACTGGATGTAAACCGTGCCGTGGATACCAGTATTAGTGATGCTGAGCGTGCGCTGGCAGAAATTAATCCTGAGCAAGTTCGAGCATTAGATGTTGCCACGGCATTGAATTTGCAAATTATTAACTTTGATACAGCTTCATCGACGATACCTGATGTCAATAAGTCGATCTTGGATCAGGCCGCAGCGCTGATGCAAAAAGCACCGCAAGTCAAACTTACCGTGATGGGGCATACAGATGCAACGGGAGATGCGGCAGTCAATAAAACTTTGTCGCAAAATCGGGCACAAGCGGTGGTGGATTATTTAATTTTTAAAGGCGTCGATCCTGCGCAGTTGAGAGCGATTGGTTATGGGCAAGAAAAGCAAATTGCAGACAATCAAACCGATGAAGGTAAATTTAAAAACCGTCGTATTGAATTTGAGGTTTTAAATACAGACTCGGGTGTGGTGCGTGAAGTGGATGATCGTGGTGTTGAAAAGGCCAACTAAACGATATTTTAACCCTGCTACGGCAGGGTTCTTTTATATAGCTACTCGCATAAAAGCTTATTTTTTGGTTAAATACGCTGCGAAAAACAACAGCCTTATGGTTTTATAACAATGATGAAGAAAACAATTTTTGCCAGTCTAATCTTGAGCAGTTTATTTTTAAGTGCTTGTAGCCGAACAGAGAATAAAACAGAAACGGTTGCTGAACCGCAAGAAATGTCAGATTGGAGTTGTACGGCTCCTGCCAATGTCGAACAAATTCAAGCGCATTTAAAAGCTGAATACTTAAAAGCCCTAGACCGCCGTTTGCGTGATAGCCGTGAATATGAGGCCGATGAAAAATTATTAACGCAGATTAATAACGGTATTCGCTTTGAAATTAAAGGGATTTCAACGACCACAGAAAAGCCTGATACAGCGAAGCAATTGGACTGCGAAAGCCAGTTGGTGGTGATTTTCCCGAAAGGGTTACAGAAACGTGCTGAAAATGCGTTTTTAGCGCGTCCATGTGAAGAGTGTGAGGACGGTTATCAAAGTACTTTGCGTGATGTCTTAGAAGAGGGTGAATATTCACTCAACTTAGACAATGATCAGCTACAAGGTGCATTTAGCTATAACATCATTAAAACGGATAAAGAAGGCATTAGCCTGAATGTACCCAATCAAAATGGCGTGATTGATGGTGTAGTGTTGGTGACGCAGCATGCGGTTCAGTTTGCGGCATATGAAAAAGAAAATGCAGAAATACAAAAGAATATAAAACAATATAATGAGCAAGAAGTTGCGCAGATGGAACTGGCACAAAAAGCCATGAATATTCGTAAGAAGGAATTGGACGCTGACCAAGTCAAAGTGGTGGAACGTCTGAACCAAACTTGGGACAATTTCACTGAGGAGCAAAAACAGCAGCTTCAACAAGACCAAACGGATTGGTTTGAAAAACGTGATGTAGACTGTAAAGTGATTTCTCAAAAAAGTGTCTACCAAATGACGGATAGTGAAAAAGAAACCTATCAAAAGCAGTCGCAATATTGGGATGATGCTTTACGTGCCCAAGATCAACAATTGCAATATACCAAGTGCTTTAACCAAAAAACCAATGAGCGCATTGTGTATTTAAATAATGTGTTTAATTAATTGGGCTACATTAAAAATACGCTTTATAGAATGAGAAAAGGACGAATATGATTCGTCCTTTTTTATTTAGATTGTGTTTTTTTCCTCGTTTAGAAGGTAGGTGGCATATAGGTCAGGCTACGGCCTAAAATCCAAAGTAGGAACAGCACCAAAGGTAGGTGGAAAACCAATTGAGTGACAGTAAAGCCGATCACATCTTTGGCTTTTAATTTGAGAATGCCAAGCATTGGCAGCATAAAAAATGGGTTGATTAAATTCGGCAAGGCTTCAGCAGCATTATAGATTTGCACCGACCAGCCTAAATGCACTTTTAAATCATGTGCAGCTTGCATGACATAGGGTGCTTCAATAATCCACTTACCACCGCCAGAAGGAATGAAAAAGCCTAAAATGGCAGAATATAAGCCCATCACAATGGCAAAGGTTTCTTTGGAGGCAATCGAAACAAAAAACTCAGCAATATAATGTGATAGCGACAAATCATGACTGTTCAGTGCTTGCGTCATCATAAAGGCGATACTGCCATACAGTGGAAACTGAATCAGGACACCTGAGACTGCTGGCACGGCTTTGGTGACAGCATTGAGGAAATTTCGTGGCGTACCATGTAGTGCAATACCCAGCATCAGGAAAATAAAGTTGTAGGTATTTAGGCTTGAAATGGCCAAGATCGGATTACTTTTGCTGAACTCATTGAACATCCAAACTAGACCCAAGAGCACAATCAAGATACTCAATAAAGGCGAGTTCTCTAACCAGTCTCCTGGGCGTTTTGTGGTTGCTGTCGGCTTAGTTTCTTCCTCAAACTGGATGGGGAATTGATCAATAGTTTTAATGTCTTGCCCTTTGGGTGCAGACCAAAATGCAATAGCAATCGAGGCAATAATCAATACAGCCGTCATGATCATCGACTGAGGCAAGAAAATGGTTTCGGTGAAGGGAATCACACCGGTTAGATTGTAAATCGATTCGGGCAGGCTGGCTTTGTTGGCTTGCAGTTGTGCCGCAGAAGAACTAATACCTAAGGCCCACGTTGCTCCCATACCAATAATCGCGGCGGCAGCGGCAGCACGATAGTCCATATTCAGTTCTTTGCGTTTAGCTAACGCAATCACCAGCAGGGCAGTCAGTACTGTACTCATGGCCCAGTTAATCAGCGAAATTAATAAACTGACCGTCGCAACAAGTACAATCGCACCACGTCCACTATGGGGAATTCGAGCCATTTTTTGAATCAGCAGCTCTACAGGCTTTGAAACAGAAACCACATAACCAACCACAATCAGCATACACATTTGTAAGGTAAAAGGAATCAGACTCCAAAAACCATCACCAAAGGACACTGCGACATCTTTGGCAGGTGCGCCAATGCTGATCGAAGCAATCGCGACGATCACGACACCCAATAGGGCAAAAATATAAGAGTCTGGAAACCATTTCTCCGACCAATCACTGACACGTAGTGCAAAACGTTGCAAAATATTTTGAGAGTTTTCCATGCATTGATTCCATTTTTATCTATGAGGTATGAATTTTTGATTCAGCCTATCCGTGCTGATAGAAATGCCTTTAAAACAGGATCGCTGCTTTAAAGGCATTGGATTATTTTTTCTATTGTATAAATGATGTCGAATTAGCGGATCAGAGCAACACCTGTCACTTTTTGAATATCTTCAAAACTGACATCTTTCGCCAGTTCAACTAATTTCACACCTTCCTGCGTAATGTCCATGACACCGAGGTCAGTAATCACGCGATGTACGACATTTTTACCTGTCAGAGGCAGGCTACACTGCTCGACAATTTTCGGCGTACCATCTTTTGCAGAGTGTTCCATGAGCACCACCACTTTTTGTACTCCAGCGACCAAATCCATCGCGCCACCCATGCCTTTGACTTTTTTACCCGGAATCATCCAGTTGGCCAAATCGCCATTTTGTGAGACTTCCATTGCCCCTAAAATGGCGATATTGACATGACCTCCACGGATCATGGCAAAAGAATCTGCACTAGAGAAAAATGCGGCGCCCTGACGTGCAGTAACAGTTTGTTTTCCAGCATTGATTAAATCGGCATCGACTGTTTCCGCCGTTGGAAACTCGCCAATACCTAACAATCCATTTTCAGACTGCAACCAGACGTTGACGTTTTCAGGAATATAGTTGGCCACCAGTGTGGGTAAGCCAATGCCTAAATTGACATAAAAACCATCTTCCAGCTCAAGCGCTGCACGTTGTGCCATTTCATTACGAGACCAAGCCATGGGTTAAGCCTCCTCTTTTAATGTGAGTTGTTCGATACGTTTTTCAGGGGTTGCATTTAGCACAATGCGATTGACATAAATACCCGGCAGGTGAATCTGGTCTGGGTCTAAAGCGCCAATTTCAAGAATTTCCTCAACTTCGACAATGCAGACTTTTCCAGCCATCGCACATACAGGATTAAAGTTTTGTGCGGTTTTACGGAAAATTAAGTTACCTGCAGTATCGGCCTTGTAAGCCTTCACGAGTGCAATGTCAGCGGTGAGCGAGTTTTCTAGAATATATGGTTTGCCATTAAACTCACGCTCTTCTTTGCCTTCAGCAATAAGCGTACCGACGCCTGTTGCGGTAAAGAAAGCGGGAATACCTGCACCTCCAGCACGGAGTTTTTCTGCCAGTGTACCTTGAGGGGTGAGCTCCACTTCAAGCTCACCACTTAAGAACTGACGTTCAAATTCTTTGTTTTCACCTACATAGGAAGCAATCATTTTTTTGATTTGTTTGCTTTCTAATAAGAGTCCTAAGCCGAAACCATCGACGCCTGCATTATTTGAAATACAGGTGAGGTTTTTCACGCCCGTTTGTTTTAAGGCCGTAATTAGACTTTCTGGAATACCGCATAAACCAAAGCCACCAACCGCTAGGGTTTGACCATCTTGAACCACATCTTGCAGTGCATCCTTTGCACTTGAATAAACTTTATTGACCATAGTGTTCTCGTTATCAATTGAATGGCTTAGGCACAGCGCTTTTGCCAGTAGGCATTGGCATAGTTAGATGGATTGGTACGTTGTAGTACTTGGCTGATGTTTTGGCTGGCAATCATCAGTGCATCAAGATCAATCCCTGTGTCATAGCCCATGTTTGAGAGTAGGTAGTAAAGGTCTTCTGTGGAGACATTGCCCGATGCACCTTTGGCATAAGGGCAGCCACCTAGACCTGCAATGGACGAATCAAATACACGAATGCCTTGTTCTAAAGACTGGTAAATGTTGGCAATGGCCATGCCATAGGTATTATGAAAATGTCCTGCTAAACTCGCGGCATCCATTTCAGCTAAACATGCCTGCCAGACTTTTTTCACACGGTCTGGTGTCGCCGTGCCGATCGTTTCACCTAAGGACACTTCATAACAGCCCATGTCTAGCAAACGTTGACTGACGTGTGCAACTTTGCTCGGTGCAATTGCACCTTCATAGGGGCAGTCCACAATACAAGACACATAACCACGCACTTTGATGTTATGGGCTTTCGCCGCAGTCATGATGTCTGCAAATTTTTCAAAGCTTTCGTCAATGGAGCAATTGATGTTTTTTTGGGTAAAGCTTTCGGAGGCTGCAGTAAAAACGGCAACCTCTTGACAGCCGGCAGCCAAAGCAGACTCAAACCCTTTCAAGTTCGGAGTCAGTAAACTAAAACTGATATTCGGATCTTTAGGTAAGCTGGCAAAGAGTTCGTCACTCTGCGCCATTTGTGGAACCCACTTTGCAGAGACACAAGAGCCCACTTCAATGGCACTGAGTCCTGTCTGCATTAAATCTAAAATCAGTTTGCGACGGTCATCCAAAGTGAGCGGTGTCTTTTCATTTTGCAAACCATCTCGCGGCCCGACTTCGATAATTTTGACAAATTCACTCATGCGGCACCTTCCAAGCTTGAAAACTCAACCAATTCATCGCCTGCTTTGACCTGATCACCGACTTGGAAGTAAGCCGCAGAGACAATGCCGTCATGTGGAGCACGAATTGAATATTCAATTTTCATCGCTTCCAGCGTGAGGAGGACATCATCTTTTTTCACTGCGCTGTTTTTTTGTACCAAGACTTGCGTGATCACACCTGGCATTGGTGCTTTTAAGTTGTTGGCATCAGAAGCATCATCTTCCGTATTAAAGTTAGGCTGAATATGTGCAAATTTATAGCTTTGACCATCTGCATACAGCGTTAGGCCGTGTGAATTTGAACTATAAGCATAGGTCTTTTTGCTTGTTTTACATTCAATTTTAGCTAAATGTGCATCTAACAATTCACCCTGAATGAAAACGCTATGTCCATTGTACTTTGCTGTAAAGCCTTTTGCCGTTGGACTGAAATAGACTTTATGTTCTTCATCGTTTAGTGCCAGTTTAATGGCATAGCTAGCATTAATATTTAAACGCCATAGAGACTCGGTTTGCCATACAGGATTTGCAGCTATTTTATTGCTGGCAAAGCGAGACAAGAGTTCAATTAATGCCGCCGTGATGATGAGCTCTGAAGAGGATGTTTCATTGTGTTGCAGTAAAAATGCTTCTTCACGTTGAATTAAGTTGGTGTCTAGGTTGGCGGTTTTAAACGATTCTGAACGGACCAAACGGTCTAAGAATGCAATGTTATTGCCCAAGCCATCGACATGAAATTGACTCAGTGCATGATGCATTTGGGTGAGTGCTGCTTCACGATTCTTTGCCCAAACAATTAATTTGGCAATCATTGGGTCGTAAAAGGTCGTGATTTCATCCCCTTCAACAATGCCACTGTCTACGCGGACATGCTCATTTTGCTGAGGGTAGTGCAGGTAGTGGATTTTACCAATCGCAGGTAAGAAACCTTTTTCAGGCTCTTCAGCATAGACACGCGCTTCTAATGCATGACCATGAATACTGAGCTCGTGTTGTTGTTTAGGCAGCGGTTCACCAAAAGCGACACGTAGTTGCCATTCCACCAAATCCTGCCCTGTAATCATCTCTGTTACAGGATGCTCAACTTGCAGGCGGGTATTCATTTCCATGAAATACGCCGTGCCGTCTTGTTCCACAATAAACTCAACAGTCCCTGCACCGACATAATCTACTGCACGTGCTGCATCAATAGCGGCTTGGCGCATGGTTTCGAGTTTTGGCTCTGCCATTTTGGGTGCAGGTGCTTCTTCTAATACTTTTTGATGGCGACGTTGTACCGAACAATCGCGTTCAAAGAGGTGCACATAGTTACCATGTGTATCACCAAAAACTTGCACTTCAATATGGCGCGGTTGTACTACATAGCGTTCAACCAGTACATCATCATTGCCAAAGCTTGAACGCGCCTCACTTTTACATGAAGCCAAATGGCTTAAAAAGTCTTCACCGCGATCAACCAAACGCATGCCTTTACCACCACCGCCAGCACTGGCTTTAATCAGCACAGGGTAGCCAATGGCATCGGCTTGTTGTTTTAAAAAATCAGGGTCTTGGTTGGTGCCATGGTAGCCCGGTGTCAGCGGTACGCCTGCTTTTTCCATTAACGATTTTGAGGTGGCTTTGAGGCCCATGGCTAAAATGGCATCTACAGGTGGGCCAATAAAGACAATGTTGTTTTTTTGGCAGGCATTGGCAAATTGGTCATTTTCAGACAAAAAGCCATAACCTGGATGAATCGCCTCTGCACCCGTGTCTAAGGCAGCTTGGATAATACGTTCAATTTGTAGATAGCTTTGTGCAGCAGGAGATTCGCCGATATAAATGGCTTCGTCGGCTTGTTGCACATGCTGTGCTTGAGCGTCAGCATCTGAATAGACTGCAACGGTGGCAATGCCCATTTTTTTTGCAGTTCGGATCACGCGACAAGCAATTTCACCACGGTTTGCAATTAAGATTTTATTAAACATATCGATATCCTTTCTTGTTGTTATGCCGTCGTCTTGATCCAGACTGGACTGTGTTTATTTAAAAAAGCATTTAAGCCATTTTTCGCCTCTGATCCTTGGCGTACATGGGCAATATGTTGTGCTGTTTGCAACAACAATGCTTCGGTTAACACTTGCTGATCGACCATTTGGATAAGTTGTTTTGAAGCCGTTTGTGCTGCTGGCCCACCCAAAAGTAAGGCATCGACCATTTCTGTGACTTTTTCATCTAACTGTTCAGCATCGGCCACCACATGCGCTAGACCAATGTGTAGGGCTTGCTCCGCAGAAATACGCTCTGCGGTTAAAAAGTAGCGTGAAGCCTGACGTGCACCAATCGCACGAATCACATAAGGGCTAATGGTTGAAGGGGCTAAACCTAAGCGCACTTCAGAGGTTGCAAACTTAGCATCACTGCTTGCGACACAAATATCACAGGCAGAAGCCAGTCCCATGCCACCACCAAAAGCAATGCCTTGTACGCGGGCGATGGTCGGTTGTTTTAAAGTCGCTAAACTTTGTAGCATTTTCGCTAGTTTTAATGCATCGGCTTCATTTTCAGCCTGTGAGGCTTGTCCCGCTTCTTTCATCCAGTTCAGGTCAGCACCCGCTGAGAAGCTTTTGCCACGTCCAGCTAGAATCACGACACGAACATCATCACGCGTGTTGAGTTCGCTAAAGCAGCGGTGCAGTTCTTCAATCACTTGAGTATTGAAGGCATTATGCATTTCTGCACGATTAATCCATACCGTTGCCACTTGGTCGCGTTGTTCGAGTTGTAAATATTGAAAGCTCATCGCTCATCTCCTACATGCGGAACACGCCGTATTTGGTCGGTTGGATGGGTGCATTTAAGGCTGCGGCTAAACTTAAACCGAGCACCTGACGGCTTTGTGCAGGGTCAATCACACCGTCATCCCACAAACGTGCCGATGCATAATATGGATGGCCTTGACGTTCAAACTGATCGCGGAAAGGTTGTTTAAAATCATCTTCTTCTGCCGCAGACCAAGACTCGCCACGTTTTTCGATTTGATCACGCTTTAAGGTCGACAATACACTTGCCGCTTGTTCACCACCCATCACCGAAATACGCGAGTTCGGCCATGTCCACATGAAGCGTGGTGAATATGCACGACCACACATACCGTAGTTGCCTGCACCAAATGAACCACCAATCACTAGGGTGAGTTTTGGGACATTCGCGGTTGCAACAGCCATGACTAGTTTGGCGCCATTTTTGGCAATGCCTTCATTTTCGTATTGGCGACCGACCATAAAGCCAGTGATGTTTTGGAGGAACAGTAGGGGAATATTGCGCTGCGTACAGAGTTCAATAAAGTGAGCCCCTTTTTGTGCAGACTCTGAAAATAAAATACCGTTGTTGGCAATAATGCCAACGGGCATGCCATAGATTTTGGCAAAACCTGTGACTAAGGTGGTGCCAAAGCGGGCTTTGAATTCATCAAAACGTGAACCATCGACAATGCGCGCAATCACTTCACGAATATCGAATGGTTTGCGTGCATCACTTGGCACAACACCATACAGTTCAGTTGCATCAAATAACGGTTCTTCAATCTCTGTTGCACGTGTATGTGGTGTTTTATTCAGGTTGGCTACGATGTTACGAGCAATGGCAATGGCATGTTCGTCGTTTTCAGCCAAATGATCGGCCACACCAGACAGGCGAGTATGCACATCACCACCACCTAAGTCTTCACTGCTAACCACTTCACCCGTTGCTGCTTTCACCAATGGTGGGCCACCTAAGAAAATCGTCCCTTGGTTACGCACAATAATGGTTTCATCAGACATGGCAGGTACATATGCCCCCCCAGCCGTACAACTGCCCATTACCACCGCAATTTGGGCAATTCCCATGCTCGACATGCGTGCTTGGTTATAGAAAATACGGCCAAAGTGATCACGGTCAGGGAAAACTTCATCCTGCATCGGCAAATAGGCACCGCCTGAGTCCACCAAATAAATACATGGCAGATGGTTTTGCTCCGCAATTTCTTGAGCACGTAAGTGTTTTTTCACAGTCAGTGGGTAGTACGTGCCGCCTTTCACTGTCGCATCGTTGGCGACGATCATGCAGGTCACACCATTGACCTGACCTACACCAGCAACAACACCAGCCGCAGGCACATCGTCTGCATAGACTTTTTGTGCTGCCAACTGACCAATTTCAAGGAATGCCGTGCCTGCATCAATTAACTGATCAATACGATCACGTGCTAACAGTTTTCCGCGTGCCAAATGTTTTTGTCGCGCCGCTTCACCGCCGCCTAAAGCAATTTGTTCTGCTTTTTGCTTTAAGTCATCGACCAAGCTTTGCATCGCGGTTTGGTTGGTTTTGAAGTCTTCACTTCGAATATTGATCTTGCTATGTAATTGATTCATCACGAACATCCTTGTCATTTTTATTGTTGTGGAGGGTTAAGCTGTTTCATTAAACAGTTCACGGCCAATCAACATACGGCGAATTTCAGAAGTTCCCGCGCCAATTTCATAGAGTTTTGCATCGCGCCATAGACGGCCTGCAGAAAATTCATTGATATAACCATTTCCACCTAAGGTCTGAATGGTTTCACCTGCCATCCATGTGGCTTTTTCCGCAGCATATAAAATTGCACTGGCTGCATCTTTACGTAGGCTACGGCTATGGTCAGCCTTGTCGCACTCAGCACCCACGGCATAAACCAACGCTTTACATGCCAACCAAGTCGAATACATATCGGCAATTTTGCCTTGCATCAACTGGAACTCACCGAGCGCTTGGCCGAATTGTTTACGGTCATGGATATAGGGAATTACGGTGTCCATGCAGGCATCCATAATGCCTAAAGGACCTGCACTCAGAACTGCACGCTCATAGTCCAAACCACTCATCAGCACTTTCGTGCCGTTTCCTACACCGCCCATCACGTTTTCTTTTGGCACTTTCACATTGTCAAAGAACAGAGGGTAAGTGTTCGAACCACGCATACCCAACTTGTCTAAATGTGTGCCATGACTAAAACCTTCCATGCCTTTTTCTACAAGGAAGGCTGTCATGCCTTTAGCACCTGCATGCAGATCAGTTTTGGCATACACCACAAGCACATCAGCATCACCACCATTGGTGATCCACATTTTTGAACCATTTAACAGGAAGTGATCGCCACAATCTTCAGCTTTGAGTTTCATGCTGACTACGTCTGAGCCTGCGTTTGGTTCAGACATGGCAAGTGCACCAACATACTCACCTGAAATTAGCTTCGGTAAATAGCGCTGCTTTTGTTCCTCGCTACCATTTCGGTTAATTTGATTCACACATAGGTTAGAATGTGCACCATAAGAAAGACCGATCGAAGCTGAAGCACGTGAGATTTCTTGCATGGCAATGATATGCGCTAAATAACCTAGGCCTGTACCGCCATATTCTTCACTGACGGTTAGACCGAGTAAGCCCATATCGCCAAATTTTTTCCACAACTGAGCTGGAAATTCGTTGTTCTGATCGACTTGTTGCGCAATAGGAGTAATTTCCTTGGCACAAAAAGCCGCAACGGAATCACGCAGCGCAATGAGTGTTTCATCTAAACCGAAATTTAAGCTTTGTAGGGTCATTTCTTCATTCGTCCTATGAGTGTATTTATTGTTCCTGATAAAGCATTTTTGTTGTGCTTGATTTTTACAATACATCGAATTTTTAAAAAAGTGAACTAAAATTCACAAATTGATTTACAATTCATTTTATCTGGTTGAGAATAGAATTATGAGTTATAAAAGATCATCGTTGATGCAAGAACGAATGGAACAAAATCGTGAAGCGATTTTGCAATCCGCTCGTGAACTTATTGCTCAAGGGGGAATTAAAGACGCGCAAATTCAAGCAATTGCTGAACGCGCGGGTGTTTCGAGTGGTTTGGTGTATCGATACTTCGATAACAAAAGCCAAGTGTTAATTGAGGTTTTGTCTGAGGCCATTCAGCATGAGGTAAAAATTTTAAATCACATTGCTGAAAGTGAGCTCTCGTCAAAACAGAAATTGGACAAGGCGGTAACCACGTTTGTGAAACGTGCCATGAATAGCCCCCAACTTGCGTATTCACTCATGTTTGAGCCAGTCGATGCTGAGTTAGAACATGAACGTTTTCGCAGTAAACAGCTGATTAAACAGAGCATCAAAGAAATACTGGCCGCAGGGAAAATTAACGGTGAGTTTGGATTTGAAGATTTAAATACCGCAGCACTTTGTGTGGTCGGCGCCATGACTTTTGTGGTGATTGAGCCTTTAAATCCGTCTCGAAATGTGATGTTTGATCAAAACTATAAAGACTACTTTGTGAAACAAATTGCCGAATTTTGTGTCAATGCAGTTCAGGTTCAGGAGGAAAAATAGTAGCAGGTGTGAACACAAAGGCTTGGTGTTTGAAGGGAAGTAGTCATAGAACAATTAAAGTTGAATAACAAGATTACAATGAATCAAGGAGATCGATTCGATGACACAAGAACGGTTAAGTTATGCCTATGGAACGAGCAGTCAGCCCCTATTAGGCATGACAATTGGTGAGAAATTTGATCAGGCTTGTCAGCAGTATGCGGAACAAGATGCTGTTGTCAGCCTGCATCAAAATGTCAGACTCACGTATAAGGAATTACAAGCTCAGGTCAATGCGTTTGCCTGTAGTTTACTAAAACTGGGCTTGAAGAAAGGCGATCGACTTGCGATTTGGTCACCGAACTGTGTGGAATGGACGATTACCCAGTTTGCTGCGTTTAAAGCGGGCATCATTTTAGTCAACTTGAACCCTGCCTATAAAAGTAATGAGCTCGAATATGTATTGAATAAAGTTTCTTGTAAGGGCTTGGTCATTGCATCGCAATTTAAAAGCACGAATTATCAAGATATTCTAATGAAAATTGCACCTGAAATTAAAGGTGCTGAAAATAAAATGTTAAAGGCAGAACGACTGCCACATTTGAAATATATTATTAAAATTGATGAAGAAGAGTATACGGGTTTGCATCGTTTTAGCGATTTGCTCACTCCCCCCAGCAAGAGACAGCTCAATCAACTAGAGCTCGTTGCAAGCGAATCGCAGTTTGATGAAACCATCAATATCCAGTTTACTTCGGGCACCACGGGTAACCCGAAAGGCACAATGCTGACACATAATAATATTTTAAATAATGGTTATTTTGTTGGTGAAGCCATTCACTTAAGTCCTTCCGATCGTGTTTGTATTTCTGTACCGCTCTTTCACTGTTTCGGTATGGTGATGGGTAATTTGGCCTGTATTACGCATGGTTCAACCATGGTCTATCCATCGGCGGTGTTTAATCCTTTAGAAACGTTAAAAGCCATTCAGCAAGAAAAATGTACGGCTGCATACGGTGTACCGACCATGTTCATTGCCATTTTAGAGCATGAACAGTTTGATGACTTTGATCTTTCCAGTTTACGTACAGGCATTATGGCGGGTAGTCCGTGCCCACGTGAAATTATGCAACGTGTCATCGATCGGATGCACATGTCCGAAATTACGATTTGCTATGGTATGACTGAAACGGCACCAGTCAGTGCACAAAGTTCAACTTCAGATTCAGTTGAACAACGGGTCGGAACTGTGGGGCGTGTCCATCCACATCTTGAAATTAAAATTGTAGATGAGCAAGGCAAAGTCGTACCGCGCGGTCAGTTGGGTGAACTGTGTGTTCGTGGCTATTCGGTAATGTTGGGGTATTGGGAAGACCATGAGAAGTCACAAGAAGTGATTGATTCAGCACGCTGGATGCATACAGGTGACATCGCAGAAATGGATGAAGCTGGCTTTGTGAAAATTAAAGGCCGAATTAAGGATGTGGTCATTCGTGGCGGAGAAAACTTATTCCCGAAAGAAATCGAAGACTTTTTATATACCCATCCTGATGTCAGCGATGTCCAAGTCATTGGTCTGCCCGATGCACGTTATGGTGAAGAATTGTGTGCTTGTATTATTTTACATGAGCATCATGAAATTACTGAAGAGTCGATCCGTCAGTACTGTGCGGAACATATTTCACACAATAAAGTTCCACGTTATGTTCGGTTTTTTAATGAGTTCCCAATGACAGCTTCGGGGAAAGCGCAGAAGTTTAAATTGCAGGAATTTATGCGTAATGAACTGGATTTGAAAGAAATCGCATAAGGTTGAAGACGGACTTTCCTTTGCTGGGTTAAAGCCAAAGGAAAGTCTGAAGTGAAAAGCAAAAGGAATAGCATATGCACCTGAGAAATGATTGGACTCGCGCTGAAATACAAGCACTCTACCAACAGCCTTTTTTAGATTTGGTCTTTCAAGCACAGCAAATTCATCGTCAGTACTTTGAAGCGAATGCGATTCAAGTCAGTACTTTACTGTCGATCAAAACGGGTAAATGCCCTGAAGACTGCAAATACTGTTCACAGTCTGCGCGCTATGACTCAAAGCTTGAAGCTGAAAAAAGAATTGCGGTTGAAAAGGTCATTAGCGAAGCACAGCAGGCGAAGGCCTCGGGTTCTACACGGTTTTGTATGGGCGCGGCATGGCGAAATCCACATGAGCGCGATATGCCTTATGTCTTGGATATGGTGCGTGAAGTCAAAGCTTTGGGTTTAGAAACCTGTATGACGCTAGGCATGCTGAATGCCTCTCAAGCCGAACGTTTAAAAGGTGCAGGACTCGATTATTACAACCATAACTTAGACACGTCTCGTGAGTACTATCCAAATGTGATTAGTACCCGCAGCTTTGACGACCGTCTAGATACCTTAAGTCATGTTCGAGAAGCAGGCTTAAAAGTGTGTAGTGGCGGGATTGTTGGCCTAGGTGAAGAGACCAAAGATCGAATTGGATTACTGTTTGAATTGGCGACTTTACCGATACATCCTGAGTCTGTGCCGATCAACATGTTGGTTCCAATGCAAGGTACGCCTTTGGCAGAAGTTGAAAAGTTAGATGTGACCGAGTGGATTCGCACAATTGCCGTAGCGCGGATCATTATGCCGAAAAGTTATATTCGTCTGTCCGCGGGACGTGAATCGCTGTCCGATGCAGATCAAGCTTTGGCTTTTATGGCCGGTGCAAACTCATTGTTTTCTGGTGAGAAATTGCTGACTACGCCAAATACAGCGCAAGGCAAGGATCAACAACTCTTTCAAAAACTGGGTTTACATGCAGAAAAAGCCAAACCGCAACTTGCTGAGTTAACGGTCGATGCTATGGCTGTGGCTTAAGTGCTAGAACATGCGGTGATGAAAGTGTAGATTTAGGGCGACGAATAAAAGTAGATGAGTGAACAATAAAATGGCGAAAGACTTTCAGAGTCAAACTGTAGTGGATGGTTATGATCAACATATTCGTAAGCTCATTCCAGGTTATGAGTTGGTTCATCTGCAAATTCAAGCCATTTTAAAAACACATCTACCAGAACATGCGCATGTATTGATTGTGGGATGTGGTACAGGTTATGAGCTTTCATATTTGTTGGCGCAGCATCCAACGTGGAGTTTTACCGCGGTTGACCCATCTTTGACCATGATTGAAAAAGCGCAGCAGTTATTGAGCGAGACCCATAGTGATTTAACGCGGGTTCACTTTGTTCATGGTGATACGACGGCATTACAGGAAAGTGTACAGTTTGATGCCGCTTTAGCCATATTGGTGGCGCATTTTATTCCACTTGAAGCAAAGTCATTCTTCTTTGCCGACATTTTACGCTGTCTTAAGACGCAAGCCATTTTATTGAGTTATGACCTGATGTGTTCCAGTGGTGACACTGAACTCAAGGTTTTACAAACCTTATGTCAGAGCAATGGTTTGACGGTGGTACAGAGTGAAAAAATGATTGAGCGCCTGCAACAAGATTTTTATTTGGTTTCGGTCAACCAGATGCGAGAGCTTCTGACTAAAGTTGGATTTAATGAAGTACGAATTTATAGTCAACTGTTGAATTATTATGGTTTTTTTGCACAAAAGTAAAAACCAATGGCAGTAAAAAGATACATTTTAAAGATAAGAGTGAAGGAATATACATGGCAGCATATTATCAACTTTTAAATCGTGAACAGCACAGTGATGGGAGCTGTACGGCGTCTTATCTTTCCAATATTCATGCACAAGGAGCATGGAACCCGCATGAACAGCACATGGCACCTGCAACAGGGGTTTTGTGTGCAGAGTTAGAGCAGTTTCAACCACGTGATGAGATGCGCATTGGACGCGTGAGTTTAGATATTTTTGGACTGATCGCTTTTGGTGAGTTTACGGTGCATACCCGTGTCATTCGTGCTGGAAAAACCATTGAACTAATCGAGGCGGAAATGCAGGCAAATGGGAAGACTTGTATTGTGGCCCGTGCTTGGAAAATGATGAAGCAAGATACCAGTGCAATTGCAGGGCTAGAAGATCAATCGATTGTACATCCTGAAACTTTGCCAGTATGGGATGGGATGAAATGTTGGCCGGGTGGTTATATCCAGAGTATTGAGACACGTGCGGCAGAAGGGCACCGTGCGGGTAAAGGCATTGTCTGGTTACATAATGATTTGGACATGGTGGAAGCTCAGGAAACATCAAGTTTTGTGCGCTTATTGGGCATGGTCGACACAGCCAACGGTATTGTGCCACGTCAAAATCCAGCATCTGGATGGGGCTTTCCTAATTTAGATCTACAACTGCATTTATACCGTTTACCCCAAGGGAAATGGTTAGGTTTGGAAGCGACTCAGCAATATGGTGATGATGGTATCGGTTTAACCAGTGCGGTTTTGCACGATGAGCAAGGGCCATTTGGTCGTAGTGAACAGATTTTGACCCTGCGTAAGTTTTAGTTGGTCAGTGTCAATTTAATAAAAAAGGATGAATTGCTTCATCCTTTTTTTATTGGCATGCTGTAGGCACTTTAAAATAGTGAAATGAAGATGCGGATCAGTTTAATTGGAGCCGGGCGGGTGGCTCATCATTTAGCCAAAGCCCTGATGTCTCAGCATGAAATCATCAATATTTATAGCCGAAGCTTCGACAAAGCTACAGATTTGGCGCAAGTCGTACATGCAAAGGCGGTCAGTCATTTTCAGCAGTTAAATGTTGATGTGGATTTGGTGATGATTGCAGTAAGTGATCAGTCTATTCCAAGCGTGATTTCGGCATTGACTGAATATCTGCCGAATGTGTTGATTGTACATACTTCAGGGAGTACAGCACTTTCAGTTTTGTCGACGAAACATGCACGTGCAGGAGTTTTTTATCCCTTACAGACCTTTAGCTTAGAACGTGAAATTGATTGGTCAAATACACCGTTGTTTGTAGAAGCCACTGAAAATACGGATCTTCAAAGACTACATATACTGGCAGAAAGCCTGAGCCAACGCGTGTATAGTTATAGCTCTGCGCAGCGTCTAAGTTTGCATTTAGCGGCTGTTTTTGCCTGTAATTTTAGTAATTATTGCTATGACATGGCAAAACAAGTGGTGGATGCAGAGCAGGTCGATTTTAATCTCTTGTATCCCTTGATCTTAGAAACCGCACAGAAAGCCACACAGAATGATCCGAAGCAGATGCAAACTGGCCCTGCGATGCGTCAAGATCAGAATATTTTACAGATGCATCAACACATGCTTGCACAAGTTCAACGAGCAGATCTTGCTGAAGTGTATGCCTTAATGAGTCAGCAGATCAGTCAACGTCACAGTTGACATTCAATATAATAAACGAAGATGCAAGTCACAAAGAACAAGCAAAGCCACTGAAAACGTGGCTTTTTTTATGCCCTAAGATTCGGTACAGTGTTGCTTAAAATAAATACAAACAAATAGAGGGCGTATGCGTTCACATTCATTATTAGAACAAGTGCAATGGAAAGATCTTGTGCAGTTAGGCCGTACTGATGTCATCAGTGAGTTATTCATTTCTTTACCGTGGTTAGTTGTCTCTTTCATTTTTGCGGGTTTGCAGTGGTATCTCTTGGCGCTGTTTTGCTCGTTTATGTTTTTCTTAACGGGGCTTAGACAAGTGCATAATGCTTTTCATTTTGCTTTAGGCATTAGCCGACCCGCGACACATTGGGCCATGTTTGTCTTAAGCATCATGATGCTTGGTGCGATGCATGCAGTACAAATTAATCACCTCCGCCACCATCAGCACTGTATGCAAGAAGAGGATATTGAAGCGAAAAGTGCAACTATGAAGTGGTGGCAAGCTTTGCTTTTTGGACCTATTTTTCCGTGGATGTTACATAAAAAAGCCTTTGAGGTTGGGACTAAAACGCAGAAAAAATGGATGACGGCTGAACTGATTGCCAACGTCATTGTATTGTTTTTGGTCTTTGTCATCTTGGACATCAGTATCTTAAAATACCATGTCAGTGCCATGTTGATTGGGCAATGCATGACGGCATTTTTTGCGGTGTGGACGGTGCATCATGATACAAAAGATCATGTCTATATGGCGCGTACTGTGCGTAATGAGTTTAAACGGGTCGTAACCTACAACATGTTTTATCATGTGGAGCATCATTTGTTTCCCGCAGTGCCAACTCGTCGTTTACATATTTTGGCAAAACGTTTGGATGAACATGATCCAACGGTTGAAATTCGGCATGTGTTTTAAAACATCGGACATAAAAATAGGGCTCTAGGCCCTATTTTTATGAGATCTAAAATTTATTTAATTTTCTTAAATAAGAAGTCGTTGATCTTATGACCTTCTTCGAGTCCACGACGTTCAAATTTAGTTTGTGGGCGCCAGTCCGGACGTGGGTAGCTGTTGCCTTTGCCTGCCATATTTTCAAGATTTGGACGGTTATCGAGTACATCAATCATCCACTCTGCATACGGTTCCCAGTCTGTCGCTGCGTGGAATGTTCCACCCATTTCCAATTTCTGTTCCACCAGTGGCATACGGTCATGTGACACGAAGCGACGTTTGAAGTGACGTTTTTTCTGCCATGGGTCTGGGAAGTACAGTTGCACAGCGTTGATGCTGTTATCTGGCATTTCACGTAATACTTGAATAGCATCTGCATCTAAAAGACGAAGATTGGTTAAACCTGCAATTCCAGCTTCATACACACATTGCGCAATCCCTGGAACATGCACTTCAATCCCGACATAGTTACGTTCAGGGTTGGCCTGCGCCATCAAGACCAATGAACGTCCCATACCAAAGCCGATTTCAACCGTAAGCGGACGCTCTGGATGTTCAAACTGCTGGCGTAAGTCACCTACAGGATATTCCAAAATCATGTGACCATATTGTTCAAGCGCAGTGCGTTGCGAGGTGTTCAGCGGAGATGAACGACGCATAAATGTCACAATTTCGCGGTGTTCATTTAAGTTGTCTAGCTCGACGACTTGCTGGTCTAATTGATCATTCGTCATAATTTTGGCAGATGTGAAATTCGAAAGCGGTATTGTAAGTCCTGAGCAGGACAAGTCAAATTTTTTACTCAGAATTTATTAAATTCAGCACCACCATGTTTGCGCAGCCTAGAAACTGTCATCATTTATTAATCATGATGTAACGAATAAAAATTAACCTGCCAGCTGATTTAACCAACTGATAAAAAAATGATGAAAAAATTTAAGCCACAGATATTAAGCCTGAGCCTGATTTTGGCAGGTTGCTCCTTTCCTGCCTATGCACAACTGTTATTTAGTCAGTATGTAGATGGAACTTCAAATAAGAAAGGATTGGAAATTTATAATCCAGACCCGACTATGGTCAATTTGGCAGAATATCAGATCAAGCAGTTTGCAAATGGCAGTACCAGTGCAAATTTGACAGTGAATTTGACAGGTCAATTGGCGGCAAGGGGGCATTACTTGGTCGGACATTCTGCTTTAAAAGAAGCTCTGGGCGATGCGGTGCAACAGCAGGCGAACTTAGCTTTCAATGGTGACGATGCTTTGGTGCTTTATCATAATGGCGTTGCGATTGACCGCTTTGGCACAGTGGGTGAAAGACCAAGCACTGGATGGGGTAGTGTTGCAACAGCGAATAGTTTTAAACGCACACTATTAAGTAATCATGTTTCCAGTGCAGGGATTGACGTTACTGCACCGTTTGATTTGGCATCGGCATGGGAAAAATGGTCAGACCGAAATGCATTTTCCAGTTATCTTGCTGGAAATACGGCACCCCCTCTAAGCTCCGTGAGCTGTAGTACGACAGCGACCCCAATTGCGACATTGCAAAGTGCAGCGCAAGAGGAGGAATATGTGGTGAAAGGCGTAATTACGGCAGATTATCGTTATAACAATGGTTTCTCAGGTTTCTTTGTCCAAACCCCAGATGCTCAAGCCAAAGCCAATAGCAGTAATGCGGTGTTTGTCTATGTTCCTTCTTCAAGTAGTGTGACAGGTGGTCAAGTGGGGCAGGAAGTCATTTTCAAAGGCAAATTGAAAACCTATCAAAACCAATTACAGCTTCAAGATTTAAGCAGCGATATTAACGTCTGTAATCCTTCGGCGAGTGACTTGGTTAAGCCAATGGCGATCAATTTGCCCTTTGATAATTTGACTGAAATGTCAGGCCATGCACCAAAACGCTATCAAGGCATGTTGGTCAATATTCCTCAAACCTTAACGGTCAGTGAAAACTATAACCATGGGCGTTTTGGAGAACTGGCTTTAAGCCCTGCGCGGTTATATATTCCAACCAATTTATATCCTGCCAACTCAACGGAAGCCAAAGCGCTTGCACAACAAAATTTACGTTCTAAACTTATTTTGGATGATGGCTATAACAATCAGAACAGAACGCCGTGGTTGCCAACTTCCTTTAGTGCTAAAAACACCCTACGTACAGGTGCACAACTGCAAAATGTACAAGGCATTTTAGAATACCGCTATAACCAATGGCGAATTCAGCCTGTGCTTGGGGCAACAGCGCCACAAGTCTTAGATGCGACAAACCCACGTGCAAGCGTTCCAGCAAAAGCTGCACAACAAGTTCGTATTGCAGCATTTAACGTACTGAATTATGACAATGGTTTGGCGCAAGGTTTTCCTACGGAACGTGGTGCAAGTTCTGAGGCTGAGTTTAAAAAGCAACATCTGAAAATTGTCAGTGCATTAAAAGCGATTGATGCAGATGTGTATGGTCTGATGGAAATTGCCAACAATGGTTATAGCGAGCGTAGCGCAGTTGCTTATTTAGCTCAGGCGCTTGGAAGCGACTGGAAATATGTAACGCCTCCGAATGCTGACAAACTTGGAACCGATGCGATTGCTGTTGCCATTATTTATAATGCTAAGCGGGTCAAACCAATCAATGTTGCAGCGGTCTTTGATGACCAGAGCCAGAAAAACCGAGTCACGATGGCGCAGACCTTTCAAGCCTTATCAGGCGGGAAGACTTTTACAGTTATTCCGAACCATTTGAAGTCTAAAGGTAGTTGTCCAGATGATAAAACTTCGATAGAGGCAGATCAGGGCGATGGTCAAGGTTGTTGGAATCCAACCCGCGTTAAAGCGGTACAAGCGTTAATGCAGTGGCTCGCTAAGAATCCAACACAGGTGAGTAAACCGAATGTCTTACTGTTAGGTGATCTGAACAGTTATGCCAAAGAAGATCCAATTCTGGCGCTTGAACAAGCCAACTATAAAGTATTGTTGAATGATGAAAAAATTGGTCAGGGGAAAGCAGCTTATAGCTATGTTTTCGGCGTAGCCAGTAATGCTCAAGGTTATGGTGGTGCAGGAAATCTAGATCATGCGATTGCCGATGCAGCACTTTATCCTTTGGTGAAAAAAGCATTTGCATGGCATATCAATGCAGATGAACCGACGGCACTAGACTATAACGAAGAATATAAAACGGAGGAGCAAATTGCTGCATTCTATGCGGACGATGCTTACCGCTCTTCTGACCATGATCCTGTGATTGTGGATTTAGACTTAAACGATGCAGTGGTTAACGATGAGGATAAAACCAGTGCGGGAAGTACAGGACTGTGGTCTGCATTAGGATTAATTAGTTTGGCCTTGTATGGCAGTCTAAGACGCCGCAAGCATCAGTTTTAATCCGCTTCATTGACAATAAAAGGGCGTCATCGCCCTTTTATTTTGTCTATGGTTTCAACTTTATGAGCTGATACGGTCAATGAGGGTGCTGCTGGCTTCATTTAAGCCTAACACCTCGACCACAACACCTTGGGCTTCAAACTTTTCAACTACCGCATTTAACATATTGACTGAAGTCATATCCCAAATATGTGCATGGCTGAGTTCAATTTCAACCTTCTGAATATGTTCGTTAAAGTCAAAAAACTGAAAGAATTTCTCTGAACTGCTAAAGAAAATTTGACCACTTACCAGATAGCGACGGGTATGATTGTGTAGTTCGGAATGAACATGAACCGTACTTTCCAGTTTATTGATGAAAAATAATGCGGACAGCAAAACTCCGACAAAGACACCCAAGGCAAGATTATGTGTGGCTAAGACAATGATCACGACACTGAGCATCACCACATTACTTTGTAGCGGGTGTTTAGAGAAGTTTTTAACCGAGTCCCATTGAAAGGTTGTAAATGCCACCATGATCATAATGGCAACCAAAGTTGCCATTGGAATATAAGACAGCCAGTCTTTAAAAAACACCACCAAACACAGTAAAAACACACCAGCCACTAAGGTTGAAAGCCGAGTACGTGCACCTGAGCTGACATTAATCACAGACTGTCCAATCATGGCACAGCCTGCCATACCGCCCATAAAACCGCTCACAATATTGGCCATGCCTTGTCCACGACATTCTTGATGACGATCACCTTCAGTGCCTGTGACTTCATTTACCACCGTCGTGGTCATCATGCTTTCAAGCAAACCGACGGTCGCTAATGTAATGGCATAAGGGAAGACAATTTGTAGCGTTTCAAAGGTTAGTGGAATATCAGGTAATAGAAAAATAGGTAAAGTATCGGGGAAATGACCTAAGTCACTGACCATACGCATGTCTGTGCCTAAAAACAGCGCCAAAGCGGTCAGGACAAGAATACAAATAAGCGGTGAAGGAATGGCTTTCCCCACTTTAGGCAAATAAGGAAACAGATAAATCACAGCGAGGCCAAGAGCGACAAATGCATAGCCCCAGTAATTCATTTGGCTGAGCTCTGGAAGTTGTGCCACGAAGATTAAAATCGCCAGTGCATTTAAAAAACCATACACCACTGACTGCGACACAAAACGCATCAGTTTGGCGACTTTAAAATAACCTGCAATGATTTGAATGACCCCAGTGAGAATGGTTGCCGCCAGTAAATACTGTAAACCATGCTCTTTGACCAGCGTGATCATGAGTAGGGCCATGGCGCCTGTTGCTGCTGAAATCATGGCTGGACGACCACCAAAAAAAGCAATGCTCACTGCGATACAAAAGGAGGCATACAGTCCGACTTGAGGGTCTACACCTGCAATTGCTGAAAAAGCAATAGATTCGGGAATCAGTGCAAGTCCTACCACTAAACCAGCAAGAACATCGGTACGAATGTTAGAAAACCATTCATCTTTTTTAAAGCTAATCACAGATCAAATTCATTTTAGGGTCAAGGGGGCTATGATAAAACAACTCTGTTGCAAATTGCAGTGTTGTTGTACTTGAAAAAAAATGTGAATTAGACAATATTCAATAGGCGAACGGATGATTTTTCGTTTACGCTTTTTTGCAATTTACAGGTTTTGATCACTTGAAAGTTTGTTAGAAGCCATTTAAAACAGAGAATAGAGTTATAACAAGGATCAGATATGAAGCTTTATTATGCACCGGGTGCGTGCTCGCTTGCGGCGCACATTATCCTCAATGAAATTAATGTTGACTTTGATTTAGTCCGAGTAGATTTAAAAACACATAAAACAGAAAAAGGTGCTGATTATTACGAAATTAATCCAAAAGGATATGTCCCCGCTTTAGAGATTAATCCAGGTTTGATTCTGACTGAAAATGTAGCCATTTTGCCATTTTTAGCACAACATGATCCAAAACAAGATCTTATTCCGCCATCGGGTTTGGGGCGTGCCAAAGTTTTAGAATGGTTAGGTTATTTAAACTCTGAATTGCACGATGCTTATGCCGTTTTTTTCGGTGCACCATTAGATGCTGCTGCCAAAGAAAAAGCCTATGCAGAGATTGATCGTTTACTCAGTTATATCGACAAACAAATTGGTGAGTCGGATCATGACTATTTGGTCGATGATAATTTTGGCCCCGCAGATGCATATTTATTTGTCCTTACCAATTGGTCAAATGGCATCGAACATGATTTATCACCATATAAAAATATTATCTTTATCCGTAATAAAGTAGCTGAACGTCAGTCAGTACAAATTGCAATGCGAGATGAAGGTCTAATTCCTTAATTTTGATGCATTGAAGAAGCGCCGAGAGGCGCTTTTTTATTACTCTAAAGTTTATTGTTGATATTTAGTCAATAATATTTTGCAGATTCACTCCTTTTTAGTGTTGAACAGAATCTTTATAGTGCCTGCATAGATTTTGGCTTTTAGGCTATTCCCATGAAAAATATTTTATTAATTAACGGTGCAAAAACTTTTGCACACTCGAATGGTCAGTTAAACGATACCTTAACTCAACTTGCACAAGAGGTCTTGTCAGGTCTAGGACATCAGGTTCAAGTGACCCGTGCCGACAGTGAATATGATACAAAAGCTGAAGTGGAGAAATTTCTGTGGGCAGACAGCGTGATTTACCAAATGCCGGGTTGGTGGATGGGTGCACCATGGACTGTGAAAAAATATATCGATGATGTCTTTACCGAAGGGCACGGTAGTCTGTATGCCAATGATGGTCGCTCACGTTCGGATGCTTCAAAAAAGTATGGTTCAGGCGGTCTGATTCACGATAAAAACTATATGCTGTCGTTGACATGGAATGCACCGATGGATGCATTTAACGACGCTGAACAATTTTTCCATGGGGTTGGGGTCGACGGGGTTTATTTACCTTTTCACAAAGCCAATCAATTTTTAGGGATGCAAACCTTACCGACGTTTATTGTCAATGATGTGATTAAAGCCCCTGAAGTTGAAGCCTATATGGCACAGTACCGTGACCATTTGACGCAAGTTTTTGCTTAATCGGGAGAAGTGACCATGTTAACTGTCATTGCTGAAATTATTTGTCATTCAGAGCAAGATTTTACAACGGTTCTTGATTCATTCAACAACATCCGTGAGCAAGTATTACAAGAGCCCGGTTGCCATCTCTATGATGTGCATATCGACCATCCTGCTGTTGAGAGTGCATTACAAACCAAAGTACCGTTTTCAATCATGATGTATGAAAAATGGGAAAGCATGAAGCATTTAGAAACACATATGCACAGTATCAATATGCAGCAACATGCTCAAGCAACTGAAGGTGCAGTTGCTCATGTACAAATTCGTATTTTAGAAGTGAAATAAGCTACACATATGAGTTTAACAGCGCTTTTCTTCGCTCTGTTTATTTAAACTCCAGTGGCTCATTGAACTGAACCTGTTCGAGTTTCAATGTGTAGCGCTGTTTGAGTGTTGTCCATTGAACTTTGACAGGTTGAGTGCTTTCAGCAAACTCATTTTGGCCTGTCGTACTTTTTACTTTGCCTGTCATAAAATTAATACTTCGCGCCGTGATGTCGCCTGATGCACGGTGGAAATCATCGACATCATAACCAATCAGTTTAAATGCACGGTCTTGGTATCGGAAGGTATACGTGTGATTGGTCACATACCACGAACCACAGCTTAACCAGTAGTGCAGATGAATTTTGAGCACACCTTTTTGAATGCTTAACGCTTCAGTCTCACCGAGTGGATCAGCAAGGCAAGGGGACTCTATATCGCCTTCTGTCGGCAAAGTAGTATTAGTTGCCGCAAGTTGATAACCATGCGTTTGCTTCAATAAAACCAAAAGCTTTCGTTCATTGATATTGAGGACATCACTCCCTAAGCGATCATTTTTAACAATATGTTCAGGATTGGTGTCTTCAATAATCAGGGCAATATCCGCTTGACCATCTTGGTTTAAATCGCCTTGGACTTTTTCTAAAATCTTCCAGTTTTTTGGCACAAAAGATTGGTAGCTCGTTTTGAGCGTAGGTTTTGCCTCTACTTTGGCCCAAGTACTGTTGGTAAAAGTTATGAAAAATAGGGCATTGACTATGTGTGTTGGTCTAATCCATTTTTGCATGGGCATCATTTCCTCTCATTTTTATATGGTTATCGATGTTAATAAATAAAGATGGTTGAGTGTATCAAAGCGTGTGGTGAAATGTCCTTACAAACTAGGTGATCATAAAGTGTTGTCCTAGTGTTGAGATAAATAAAAAAGGACTCCGAAGAGTCCTTTTTGATTGCTTAACACAGATTAAGACATTACTTAAAGAAATAACCTGTTTCTGGTGAGCTTGCATTGGCCATACGTTTGCGAGGCATACGACCTGCGAGGAAGGCTTCTCGACCCGCTTCAACTGCTTTTTTCATTGCAGAAGCCATTAAAATTGGATGTTGAGCGGCAGCAATCGCGGTATTCATCAACACGCCGTCACAGCCGAGTTCCATGGCAATGGCTGCATCGCTTGCCGTACCCACACCTGCATCCACCAATACTGGCACTTTGGCATTTTCTTTAATAATAGAAATCGTGTGTGGATTCAAAATTCCTAGACCCGAACCAATCAAACTGCCTAAAGGCATGATGGCAACGCAGCCCATGCTTTCAAGTTCTTGTGCCACAATTGGGTCATCCGAGGTATAGACCATGATTTCAAAACCATCGTCAATCAAGGTGCGTGCCGCTTTCAATGTTTCGGTAATGTTTGGATATAGCGTTTTTTCATCGCCCAATACTTCAAGCTTGACCAAGTTATGACCGTCTAATAATTCACGCGCCAACATACAGGTGCGCACGGCACTATTGGCATCAAAGCAGCCTGCTGTATTTGGGAGAATGGTGTATTTTTCAGGTGGGACCACGGACAATAAGTTTGGTTGATCAGGATGCTGACCAATATTGACGCGACGAATCGCAACCGTCACGATTTCTGCACCACTGGCTTGAATGGCCAAATCGGTTTCTAGCAGGTCCTTATATTTACCTGTGCCCACCAGTAGACGAGATTGAAATGATCTAGAACCAATGATGAGAGGGCTGTCTTGCATGTGAACTCCGTATTAACCGCCACCGACGGCATGAATAATTTCAATTCGATCCATTGCACAAATTGGAGTGTGTTCCAATTTACTTTTACTAATAATATTTTCATTTTGCTCAACAGCAAAACGTTTGCCTTCAAGTGCAAAGGTTTGCACCAGTTCAAGCAGGTTTTTACATTCGGTGTGCTGTAGTTCGCCGTTTAAATAAATCTGCATCGTGCTCATCTCTAGTTGTTTACTTGGCATATTTCATGGCATTCCATGCCAGAACCAACCAACCTGCAATCATCAATGCACCACCAATCGGGGTAATCGCACCTAGGCCACGCGGTAAGCCCAATGCCATGACATAGAGGGAACCACAGAAAAAGAAGATGCCGATTTGAATCAGTAAAAAGCTGGTTTTGATGGGAAGTTGAGGAATAACTTTGGCCAAAATGCCGAGCGCCAGTAAACCAAGCGCATGGTAAAAAAAGTAATCAGTTGCAGTTTGCCACCAAGCCAATTGGGCTTCAGTAGCACGTGCTTTGAGACCATGTGCGCCAAAGGCACCTAATATAACGGCAAACGCTAAATTCAGCGCTGAAATCGCAATCCACATATGCAATGCTTTACTTATATCACTGTGCGCAACAAAGTAGCATATTTTGAAGAAAGGTTAAAAGACAAAAAGCCTCATTTATTGGTAAAAAGAAAAGGGCATTTCGCCCTTTTCTGTATCATCTTAGTTTGATGACATTGCCACTTTAATTTTTTCCATGGCATTTTTTTCAAGCTGACGAATACGTTCGGCCGAAACATTATATTCAGCAGCCAGTTCGTGCAGTGTCGATTTTTCATCATCTAACCAACGGCGCTGTAAAATATTACGCGAACGGTCATCAAGTTGTTCCATCGCATCATGCAAAGCATTGGTGCTCTGTTCTTCGTAATCTTCTTCTTCAGCCAAACGCGCTGGGTCGTAGCGGTTATCTTCAAGATAGAGTGCAGGTGCAACATGGGTTGAACCTTCATCGTCATCATCGCCCTGAGCTTCAAACGCTGCATCATAAGCAGTTAAACGACCTTCCATTTCTAACACCTGTTCAGGTGTCACATTGAGGTCATTTGCAATCGATTGAGCTTCTTTTAGAGTGAGCTTTTTAGACGATTTTTTTAGACTACGTAAATTAAAGAACAGTTTACGTTGTGCTTTAGTCGTTGCAATTTTGACAATACGCCAGTTACGAATCACATATTCGTGAATTTCGGCTTTAATCCAGTGTACCGCAAAAGAGACCAAGCGTACGCCCATGTTTGGGTCGAAGCGTTTAACAGCTTTCATTAAGCCCAAGTTACCTTCTTGAATGAGGTCACCTTGAGGTAAGCCGTAGCCTGCATAACTGCGGGCAATATGAACCACAAAACGCAGATGCGACATGACTAAAAGTTTAGCGGCATCGAGGTCTTGGTCATAATAGTAGCGTTCAGCTAACTCTTTTTCTTGTTCCGCTGTCAAAATCGGGATTTGGTTGACAGTACTAATATAAGCGCCCAAGTTTACACCTGGTGCCGATAATGACAGGGGCATCAATTGATTGCTGCTGTCACTCATGTGTTCTCCTTAGGGATTTCATTTTTACCCAACAATTGAATTTATCTTAATCCAATCTTCCGCTGAATAATGGAAAATTGGGTATAGAAATGTAAACTTTTATGCAAATGTGAATAGACTTAGTGTAATTGAAAAGAATTAAGATTCAATGAAGTAGTGAAATTCATGCTCATTAATTTGTTTCAAAACGCAAGTTAAATGATGGATTTCGCAATAACGCGTGATATCGATCTGACTGTGTGGATCAGACGATTTTAATAGAAAATGCTGCGCCGGACTCTTCTTAAGTGCGCGTTTAAGCAACAACAGAGGCATAGGACATGGTTGCCCCATTACATCAATAATGTTGGTATTTTGTTCGATATCACTCATATAGCTTAGTAAGGCTTCACAACATTCAGGGTGATAGAAATAGTAGCAAATTCAGTGCCAAAACCCAAATATTTCATGTGTTATAGGCCTATAGTCGCTATATCTAAAATTACAAATAACTAGTTAAAAAATATGCTGAATTAAAAAGACGATTAATCAAAAAAAAGGGTATGAATTGTTTTTAACCCATGTTAAGCTCGTCGCGTACTGGGATTTAACACAACCATAAATTGTTTTAAAGCCTATTTTACAAATGGATGTAACCGGGATTTTGTTAATAGTTATACAGAATGATTACAAGCTTAGAAATAATAAATATTTTTAAACCTTGTTTGGTCTGCTGTTTGCAACACCGGGTGGTCCTTCTTTTAGATACAATGAGGATTAACTTATGACAGCTCGTGAACAAGGCGTAGTTAAATGGTTCAACGACACTAAAGGCTTCGGCTTTATCCAACGCAATGGCGGCGACGATGTATTCGTTCACTTCCGTGCAATCCAAGGCGACGGCCACCGTTCACTACGTGACGGCCAACGCGTTGAATTCAGCGTTGTAAAAGGTCAAAAAGGCTTCCAAGCTGAAGAAGTACAACCTTTAGACTAATTGTCTGAACGTACTTTAAAACGCCCCAATGTAAATTGGGGCGTTTTTGTTTATACTACAGATCAATTTTCGTGATTTTTCGTCAGAGCGCACTTATATGTCATCAGGTTTTGAAACCTTAAATTTACATCCTCAACTTAAACGAGCTATTGATGCTTTAGGTTTTAAGGATATGACGCCTATTCAGCAAAAGGTTTTAAAATTCACTTTGGCGGGACACGATGCAATTGGTCGTGCGCAAACAGGGACTGGTAAAACAGCGGCATTTTTGGTGAGCGTGATTAACGACTTGCTGAATAATCCAATTCAAGAGCAGCGCTACCGCGGTGAACCTCGTGCCTTGATTTTAGCACCGACTCGAGAGCTTGCACTGCAAATCGAAAGCGATGCGAAAGAACTCACAAAATTCTCAGATTTACATGTCGTGACGCTTTTAGGCGGCGTTGACTTTGATAAACAAAAAGCACAACTTGATAAAAAACCTGTCGATATTATGGTGGCGACGCCAGGTCGTCTGATTGACTTTGTTGAACAAAAAGAAGTTTGGCTCGACCAGATTGAATTTTTAGTGATTGATGAAGCCGATCGCTTATTAGATATGGGCTTTATTCCTTCAGTCAAACGTATTGTTCGTTTCTCACCGCGTAAGGAACAACGTCAGACTCTGATGTTCTCTGCAACGTTTAGTTACGATGTTTTAAACCTTGCGCAGCAGTGGTTGTTTGAACCTGTAACTGTTGAAATTGAGCCAGAGAAGAAGACCAATGCAGACGTTGAACAACGGGTGTACATGGTCGCAAAGTCTGATAAATATAAATTGCTACAAGACATTCTGCGTGATGAGCCCATTGAAAAAGTGATGATTTTCGCAAATCGTCGCGATCAAGTGCGTAAGCTCTATGACAACTTGAAGCGTGATGGCTATAAAGTGGTGATGCTGTCAGGTGAAATTGCACAAGACAAACGTTTGAAAATGTTAGATCAATTTAAAAATGGTCAACATAACATCATGATTGCAACCGATGTTGCGGGACGTGGTATCCATGTGGATGGTGTATCGCATGTGGTCAATTTCACTTTACCTGAACAGTCGGATGACTATGTGCACCGTATTGGTCGTACAGGTCGTGCTGGTACGCGTGGTGTGAGTATTAGTTTCTTATCTGAAGATGATGCGTTCTATCTACCCGAAATTGAAAAAGCCATTGGGCAAAAACTGCCACTGACACGTTTAGAAGGCTATTGCTAATCGTTTGACGTGTTTGGTGTAAAAAAACCGCTCAGATGAGCGGTTTTTTTATGGCATCTTTATTTTGCTTTACACGAAAAAGTCAGGACTGTTTGATAGTCACTGTCTTGGTTAATGCCTGAGTTTGTACCCGAAATAGAACCTAGTACAGATGCGGCTGCTTGGATCATTTTTCCAGTTTCATCGCTCACCACGCCTTTCAAAGCACCTTGATATTCAGTTTTTTCATCACTCACAATCGCTGTTGCTTTAGAGCCACACGTTTTAGCTGCTGCTTCAATGGCGTTGTTTTTTGCAATCAATGCAGTTTTCCCAATACCCGTAACTTCGTATTGATTGTCAGCTTTTTGGATCGCTAAAGAGTTGCTTGGTGTCGATGCACAAGCGCTTAGAAGTAGTGTTAGTGCTGCTGCTCCAGCAATAGCGATATTCTTTTTCATTTCATACCCCAGTCATGTTTTATTAAATCATTGTTTATTGGAACATAGCTTGTAGGATGAATCATGTAAGAAATGTATGAAAAATGCAGTCTTATCGAACAGTTTGAAAAGTGCTCAAAATTTTAAAATTAGTTTTGCCGAAACTGGGTATTTCATACTGAAGCCCTAGAGCAAACTTTTCAGAGTGTGCTACTCTAAAACGTATTGTTTAATTTGAAAGATTAAGAGCCTAATGACGGAACTCGCGGTAGATATCGTTCACCAGAATATGCATCAACGTCAATCGATTGGCCATTTGGTCGAGCCTGCTCCCAATGCAGAACAATTAGAGCGGGCATTTCAAGCCGCATTGACTGCACCAGATCATCATCGTTTAAAGCCGACACGTTTTATCGTAATTGCTGAAGATCAACGTGAGGCATTTGGTGAGTTATTGTCACAAGCCTTGGCTGATTTGGGTGAGACTGAGTCAGCACAGTTAGAGCGTGTTAAAAATCATCCTTTTCGTGCCCCATTACTGGTTTTGGCATTGACTAAATTTCAATCGCATCCGAAAGTCCCTAATTTTGAGCAGACTTTAAGTAGTGGGGCTACTATTCAGAATTTTATTTTGTCCCTACAAGCTCAAGGTTTTTCGAGTATGTGGCGTAGTGGGGCAGTGGTGGAGTCGGTGCATTTCAAACAGGCTTTAGGCCTCAGCGCAGATGATTTGATCTCAGGTATTTTATATATTGGTACGGCAGTTAAAGCGATTCCGCCACGTGCCGAAATTCAAACCCAAGATTATGTAAGTTATTGGAATCAATAGTTCCATTTTAGGATATAAAAATAATGTCAGAGTTGAAGTTTTCAGATTTGGTTGAACCTGTAGCAGTAGATCAAAAAACGGCACTACGTATTACCGTTTTGGGTGGTGGTAGTTTTGGGACAGCGATGGCGAATACCGCGGTTCGTAATGGCTGCGATACCATGATTTGGATTCGTGATGAAGCGGTTGCGGCTGATATCAATGCGACACATGTGAATAAACGCTATTTGCCCGATTTTAAACTTGAAGACGGTTTACGTGCAGTTTCAAATATAGAAGAGGCTGTTCGTGATCGCGATATTATTTTGGTGGCGATTCCGAGTCATTCTTTCCGTGATGTACTCAAACAAATTAAACCGTTTATTACTTCGCAAGCCGTGGTGTCTTTGACCAAGGGTATCGAAGCGAATACTTTTAGTTTTATGAGTGATATTATTCGCTCAGAGCTACCAGAAGTGCCTTATGGCGTGTTATCTGGGCCAAACTTAGCCAAGGAAATTGTGGCAGGACAACCGGCTGGGACGGTCATTGCAAGCCAGTCTGACTTGGTGCGTTATGCGGTACAGCAAGCTTTACATAGTGCCTTGTTCCGTGTTTTCGCCAGCGATGATGTGCATGGTGTAGAACTCGGCGGTGCGCTTAAAAATATTTATGCGGTTGCGATGGGAATGGCTGCTGCATACAAAGTCGGTGAAAATACCAAGAGTATGATTTTGACCCGTGCTTTGGCGGAAATGAGTCGCTTTGCTGTGAAGTTAGGGGCAAATCCACTGACCTTCTTGGGTTTGTCTGGTGTTGGTGATTTATTTGCAACGTGTAGCAGTCCACTGAGTCGCAACTATCAAGTCGGTTTTGCACTGGGTCAAGGTAAGAGCTTGGAACAGGCGACCACTGAATTGGGACAAACAGCAGAAGGCATTAACACCATTGTACAAGTCAAAGCACGTTCTGAAGAGCTAGATGTGTATATGCCGATTACTAGCGCTTTATACAGTGTTATTTTTGAAAATGCGCCACCAATGACAATTGCATTATCCTTAATGAAAAATGGACACCGCAGTGATGTGGAGTTTGTTTTGCCGCATCATGAGGTATAAAGTCACTTAAAAAACGAAATAAAATGAGCGTTTAAGTGGGTAGAATGACTGAATTGTCATAAAAATTAATTAAAATAATCAGGATTTGAATAAGGATTTTTTATGCAACTGACTTTGGTACGTCATGGCGAAGCTGCGCCACCGATCATGGGGAATGACACTAAACGCCAACTCACCGAACGTGGGCATGCACAGGCAGAGCAAACTGCTGACTTTTTAAAGTCACGGATCCAACCTGATGTCTTTGTAGTTAGCCCATTGCTGCGTGCACAAGAAACATTGGCACACGTTAAACAGCATTTTTCGGATGTGCCTGTTGTAATCTGCAATACCATTAAGCCGGATGATGATGCAAAAGCGGCTGTGGAATGGTTATCACATTTGCCGTATGAGTCTATTGTGGTGGTGTGCCATATGAATGTGGTGGCACATATGGCCTCGATTTTGGTGACAGAATCTTTCAATCCTTATGCTTTGGCTGAAGCGCGGATTTATGAGCAAGCGGTTATTGCGGAAGGCTTGTCGACACAAACAAAAGCATTTATACCTAGCATATAAAAAACGAATTAAAACGGCAGAATATAATACATGTTGCAAATTTGGATGCCCGAAGCCGATGGAACATGGCACTGGTCTATAGGGGAAAGATGGCAATCAGCTCATACAATTGAGCAATTGATCCAAGATATACAAGCGCATCATGGTGAGGAAGCAACTGTTTTCTTTCCAAGCCGTGATGTGCAAATTATTCAGCAAAATATGCCTATGGCCCAATACAAGCAGTTGGGGGCTGAAGGTGTGAAGTATTTGCTGGAAGAATATGTATTGAGCTCAATCGATCAGATGAAAGTATTACATCACTTTCAAGCGCCTGAGCAACTCACTGTTTTGGGTATTTCAAAGCATCGTTTAGAGACTTTACAGCATGCCTTGAGTTTGATTCCTGTGAAGCTGGTCAGCCTATTGCCTGATTTTCTGATTTTGCCTGTACCTGACGCAGAACAGGTAATCTTGGGCTATGTTGAAGAGCGACTTCTGTTTCGCGCTAATACTTGGTTGGGCGGATCAATTGATGATCTTGCTGTATTTTTAGATTATCAAGCAGTCAACCAAAAATATAAAATTTGTAACTTTAGTGCTTCGCACATGCATAGCTTAAACGCCAGTGTGACGCAGGAGCAGCTTGAGTCTTTCCATTATGAATGGATGGCATTGCCAAGAGCAAAACAACATCCATGGAATCTTTTGCCGAAGGTGAAAGAGCAACATGTTTCAACGGGCTATTGGAAAGCCTGTGCAGCGGTATTGGCTGCATTGATTGTGACGCAATTGACCTATGATGCGACCCGTTGGTATCAAAATAAAAAGCTTGCAGAGCAAGTGGCTGTTCAGGCGGTCGATCAATTTAAATATTGGTTTGGTGCGAACTATCCTGTGACCGAGCAAACGCTGCGAAGCCAGTTTGAATATCAACTGAATATGAATAAACAAGCGGATGCGCAAGCTTTGTCTTTATTGAGTCGCGTTGGGCCTGTGCTTATGCAACAGCAAATTGTGGCTAATCAGGTGGTGTATGAAGCGAATAGCCTAAATATGCAACTTAAAGCCAACTCGGCAGAGGCTTTACAGACACTCACTCAGCAGCTTAATCAACAAGGTTTTCAGGTTGAATTAGGCAATATTCAGCCGACCACGGGTGGGGCAATTGGAATGGTGAAAATACAATAATGAAAGCCATGCAAAATTTACAAACTGTTTTGGATCAGCGTTTAGAGCTGATCAGTACTTATTTTGATCGTCTTACACCGCGCGACCGTGTATTAGTCATCTTCTTGCTCATTTTCGTATTGGTGAGCTCGATAGGGGCTGCACTTTGGTATACCCATGCTGCGGCAGAGAAACAGCAAAAACGCGTGAACCAGCTCAAAGAAACCATGACATGGATGCAGAGCAATGCAGTCACCATGAAATCGAGCTCAGATGGTCAACTAACCCCGATGGAACAGATCCAGCGTATTGCACAGCAGCAAGGTTTGTCGGTTGCTTCGCAGCAGAATGCTGAACAAATTCAGTTGGTAGTAAGCCATGCCAACTATGTAGTGTTAGCCAACTTTTTGACCCAACTGACGCAAAATGGTTTGAGTATTGAAAAAATGGAGTTGGTCTCAGATGCAGGGCAGATTAAATTATCGGCTAGCGTTAAATAATCGCTAAAAATAAAGCCAGACGAAGCATGGTGTTTTAGCGAGGCTATGCCTATAATATGGCGACTTAAAAAGCAGTAGACTTTTACAGATATGTTGTATTCTCTTGCCCGCCCTTTGTTGTTTACTTTAGCACCAGAGCGTGCACATGAGCTAACACTATCGCTATTGAAATCAACGCATAAGCTAGGCTTAATGCGTCAAAATATAGCGGCTAAACCGGTGACATGTATGGGCATCGAGTTCCCCAATCCTGTAGGTTTGGCTGCTGGTCTAGATAAAAATGGTGCTTATATTGACGCACTGGCAGGTCTAGGGTTTGGTTTTATTGAAATTGGAACCATTACTCCGCGTCCACAGCAGGGTAATCCTCTGCCACGTTTATTCCGTATCCCACAAGCTAAAGCCATTATTAACCGTATGGGTTTTAACAACGATGGTGTGGATCAACTGATTGAAAACGTCAAAGCAGCAAAATTTAAAGGTGTTTTGGGGATTAATATCGGCAAAAATGCGGATACCCCAGTCGAAAAGGCAGTAGATGACTATCTCATTTGTTTAGAAAAAGTCTATAACTATGCGTCTTATATTACCGTTAACATTTCTTCTCCAAATACTAAAAACCTGCGTAGTTTGCAAAGTGGTGATGCTTTAACCGAGCTGCTAGAGACGCTGAAAAAACGTCAGTTAGAGTTGGCTGAAGAGCAACAGCACTATGTACCCTTGGTGCTGAAAGTTGCGCCAGATTTGGAAGCGGAAGATATTCAATTTATTGCGAAACAACTGCTTCAGTTTAAAATTGATGGTCTGATTGTGACCAATACGACTTTGTCTCGTGAAGGGGTGGAAAACTTACCTTTTGGTGATGAAGCGGGTGGTTTATCTGGTGCGCCTGTGTTTGAGAAAAGCACAGCGTGTTTAAAAGCCTTTGCTGAGGTTTTAAACGGTCAGATTCCTTTGATTGGTGTGGGTGGGATTTTGTCGGGTGAGCAGGCGCTTGCAAAACAAAATGCAGGGGCAAACCTTGTACAAGTTTATAGTGGCCTCATCTATACAGGACCAACCTTAATTCAAGACTGCGTCTCTGCAATGAAAACAACATGAATGCCATTGATATCTTCATATTGATTGTATTGCTCATTGGAGGGCTCAACGGTTTGCGTCAAGGATTTGTTAAAGCCTTTGCGAACTTGATAGGATGGATTTTAGCGCTGATTGTTGGTGCTAAATTTGCAAGCGTCCTAGCACCTTCGATGGTCTCACTCAGTGAAGATCCAGTGGTTCAAAAAATTGCAGCTTTTGCATTTATTGTATTGGTTATTGTAGTTTTGACGTGGATTGTCACGGCATTGCTGAATAACATATTGAAGAGTTTAAAACTCGGGCCTTTGAATCGATTAGCCGGCGGTGCTTTTGGTTCATTAAAAGGGTTGTTAATTGTTCTGATTACGATGCAGGGTGTCGGGTCTTGGGTTGAAAGCTCTCCATATTGGAGACAATCCAAATTTGTCCAAACACTTTTGCCTTACGCGCCATGGGCGATGGAGCTTTCTAAAGAGGCTGCAAGCGAGGCGATGTCACATATCAAGTCTAAAGATACACATGTATCTTCAGATTCTTCACCGAAAATTTCCTCGAAAAATGCTGAGGGACAGGGTGAGTCAACAAATAATCCTTTTTATTAATCCTAGCTTGTCTGCGAGGTTGCTATGTGTGGAGTAGTTGGTATAGCTGGTAAATCAGCTGTTAACCAAATGTTGTTTGATGCATTAACGATGTTACAACATCGTGGGCAAGATGCAGCTGGGATAGTAACCTGCCACGAAGGTCGTTTATTCTTACGTAAAGACAATGGTATGGTTCGTGATGTGTTCCACACTCGCCATATGCGTGCATTACAAGGTAATTACGGTATTGGGCATGTGCGTTATCCTACAGCGGGTTCATCGAGCAGTGCTGAAGCGCAGCCCTTCTATGTGAACTCACCTTACGGGATCACGTTAGCGCATAATGGTAACTTAACCAATGCTGAAGAAATTCATGACGATCTGTTTAAAACAGACTTACGTCATATGAATACGGATTCAGACTCAGAAGTACTGTTAAACGTGTTCGCGCATGAGTTGCAAAAACGCGGCAAATTGATGCCTACAGCAGACGACATTTTTCATGTGGTTAGTAAAGTACATGAGCGCTGTAAAGGTGGTTATGCCGTGGTTGCAATGCTTACTGGGCATGGCTTAGTGGGCTTCCGTGATCCAAATGGTATTCGTCCACTGATTTACGGTTCGCGTGAAACTGATGCAGGTATGGAATATATCATTGCATCTGAGTCTGTCGCTATTACGGCACTTGGCTTTAAAGTTGAGCGTGATATTGCGCCGGGTGAAGCGATCTTTATCGACTCACAAGGGCAGATGTTTAGCAAGCAGTGTGCTGAAGCGCCTGAATACCGCCCATGTATTTTTGAATATGTTTACTTTGCGCGTCCAGATGCGATTATTGATGGCATTTCAGTCTACAAAGCACGTTTAAAAATGGGCGAAAAGCTTGCTCAGAAAATCCTGACGGAGTGGAGTGAGGAGCACGATATTGATGTTGTGATCCCAATTCCAGATACCTCGCGTACTTCTGCTCTTGAACTTGCAAATATGCTGGGTGTGAAGTTCCGCGAAGGCTTTATGAAGAACCGTTACATCGGCCGTACCTTCATTATGCCGGGTCAGCAATTACGTAAAAAATCAGTCCGTCAAAAGTTGAACCCTGTTGAACTTGAGTTCCAGGGTAAAAATGTACTTTTGGTGGATGACTCAATTGTACGTGGTACTACGTGTAACGAAATTATCCAAATGGCACGTGATGCGGGTGCAAAAAAAGTCTTCTTTGCTTCTGCTGCACCGATGGTGAAATATCCAAACGTGTATGGCATTGATATGCCAGCAAAAGAAGAGTTGATCGCATCTGAGCGTACAGTTGAAGAAATTCGTGAAATTATTGGTGCAGATCGCCTAATTTTCCAAGATTTAGAAGACTTAAAAGCAGCTGTGCGCACCAGCAAAGTGCCAGATTTACAAGAGTTTGATTGCTCGGTATTTGATGGTAAATATGTTGCTGGCGGTATCGATGAAGCTTATTTAGATGAATTACAGGCAAAACGTCGTGAAACATCGAAAAAGAAAGACAGCTATATTGATGTCAATATTGATGCAGCTTCCGTTGATTTGACGGGTGTGAAAGAAGTCTAATTGATTTAGATTTGAGAAAAGCGGGAGTTTCCCGCTTTTTTCATTTATGATGGATTGATTCAAACAATGTAAGAAAAGGGATTTACATTGAAGGGTGTAAGTTATTCAATCATAAAGAATAAAAATATGTTGTGGTCTGCAAGTATTTGTTTGCTGGCGGTACTTTTGTCGCTATTTATTTTAAATACTGTGGCTGGACTGCTGGTTTTTTATTTTGATTCGAGTCAAAGCATTTTTTGGCATAGCTTGAGTATTTATATCATTGGTTTATTGCTCTTAGTGATGAGCTATTCCGTGGTGTATGAGCTGTATGTGTTCCGTTCAGGCGGACATAGTCTGGCCAAGCAACTGCGTGCACGACGTTTAAGTTTGATTGAAAGCACACCAGAAGAAAGTATTGCGCTGAAAATTACAGAAAAACTAGCGGATACTTTTTTAATTGAAACACCTGCTGTGTATGTTTTGCCCGATGAAGTGGGGGTAAATGCCTTAACTGCTGGTTTTTATCCCAAAGATATTGCGATTATTTTAACGTGGGGCGCACTGCAAAATCTCGATGAACTTGAGCTGACGGGTTTGTTGAATCATGAGTTTAATCAAATTTTATCGGGTGAGACCGCTGAAAACACACGGTTAAAAATTTTATATAGTGCTCTCACGACCTTTAGTCAGTGGGGCAGTAAAATTGCTAAATTGGGATTTTCAACCCATCATAAAAAGTCGCAAAGTTTTGAAACCACTTTTGTCGCAACAGGTGGTGTGATCTGGCTGATTGGTAGTTTGGGGGTGCTGGTTACCCGCTGCATTAAGTTTCTGACGTTGGGGGGGCGTACTTTAAAAAATGATATGAAAACACGTCGTCTGATGCAAAATGATGCCAATATTCAAACCTTGATGCGTATCTATGTGCATCACGCAGGTTCACAAATTCACAGTGAATACTCTGAATCGATTGCACACATGTGTTTTGCCAATTCATTAAGTGCGCAAAGTTGGATGAATATTCATCCAAGCATTGAAGAGCGTATTTATGAAATGAATCCGAATTTGGTTCAAGACATACAGTTAGAAAACCTAGAAAAACTGCGCAACCGTCCGTTATTTGGCTTGTTTCGTTCCTTAGAAGAGCAGTACGCAGATTTCCAAGCGCCTTGGACTTCACCGCAGCCTTTGCCCTTATTAAGACTGTCTCCAATTAGTTTTGCCATTAAAGATGCAATTAAACCGCTTAACCCTGAAGTACGTGCACATATTGAACGTCCAGAGCTAATTCAGCGTGCTTTACAGACCGCAACAGGATCACGCGAGCTGATGGTCGCGATTTTAATGATTCGCCAATTCCGTGAGTTTATTCCTGCTGAGGCTGAAGTCAGCCGTGCCATTGTTGATTCATTGTTAAACCTAGATGGTCGTGTTCATATTTCAATTTTCCATGAGGCATGCCGAAATATTGGTGGCATGCCAGCAACAATTGCACGCCAGTTTTTATTAAAGTTGGCGAGGATTATTCAGGAAGATGGTGAAATTGGACTGTTGGATGCGCTGTTGCTCGAACGAGTCAAGTTTGAGCTGAATTTGTTGCCTGTACATACACCTGCGGCCCTAGATGAAGTTAAACCGCAGATTGTGCGTTTAATTGATGCTTTGTTACATGTGCAACAAATCAATAGCGAAACACAGTTGGAGGTACGAGAGAAAATTTTACGTCGAGTTTTAACTGTGCAAGAGTTGGAGCAGTATGCGGAAATTTCAGATGAGCCGATTGATTTGGCTGAAATTTTAAATGATATGGCAGGGCTGCTGCTGCGAGATCGTTTGAGTATTTTGGGGGTGGCTGAAATTTGTCTATGGAATGACCGCATTATTACTCAAGATGAGCAGGATGTTTTGGAGTTGCTTTATTGGCGTCTCGGTTTTGACAGTGAAGAGATCGTTGAGCAAATGCAAAAGAAGAATCGCTTGATGATTGTTTAATTGAGTGGTGAATTTGGCCTTGAGCATGTTCTTGATATTTGCCTAGTGTCTATGCGAATAAAATGTGAAAAGAACAGCATCTCTAGGCATTTCTCGATAGAATATGCACTGAATTAAGTGTGAAGGTAAAAGATGATCGGGCATCAGCGTGAGGTTTTGGCGAGTTTAGGAATTGATTTGTGGGTTCCTGATTTTTTGCCGTCTCAACAAAATGTAGCCACATCGATCTGGCGAGATCAAAACGCGACTGAGATTATTTCTGAAATTGTGCGACCTCAGTCTCAGCCCGAAGCCAAAAGCATTCCTGAACATCCACCTGTAAAGAATAAGCTTCCACATCCAGCGCCTCTTGCTGAAATTGCAACACAACCGATTGAACAAGAAACTGTTACAGCATTAAAAGAAGAGATTGTCCGAGAGGCCATCCATGTTGAGGCTTTTCAGTTGCAAGCTGTTGCCTTGGAGCACTGCGCCTTGGTCATTGAAGCGACACAATTGAGCGTGGAGCAGCAACAGCTGTGGCAAAATATTGTGCAAGCCTTACCAGCGCAAAAGTATGCGCTGACTTGGCCTTTTCCTTTGTTGAACTTACAAGATGGGCGCGGTGTCCAGAGTTATATTCAAGGTTTCTTTGATGGTTTAAGTCAGGGTAAAACTGTTATTGCATTGGGCTCTATACCAAATGCTAATGGTATAAAAGTCACACAAGCAGCAAGCTTACAAGAAATGCTTGATCAGCCATTACTTAAAAAAGCCCTGTGGCACATGATGCGAGCAAAACAACAAAATATGGAATAGGTATGAAGCAGAAAGTCGTTGTTTTTAGTCAAATAGATGCAGAAGTATTACAGCGCCTAGAGCAGCGTTATCACGTGGTGGTCATCAACCCGAAAGCAGGTGATGTAAATACGCAAATCCGCGAGCAAGTTGCGGATGCGGATGCCATGATTGGTGCAGGGCGTTTACTTAATCAAAATAACCTAGAAACGGCGAAACAGCTCAAAATTATATCTAGTGTCAGTGTTGGCTATGACAACTATGATTTGAACTACTTAAACCAAGCAAAAATTTGGCTCAGTCACACCCCTCATGTGCTAACTGAAACGACTGCCGATTTGGCCTTTACTTTGTTGATGAGTGCGGCACGTCAAGTGCCTTATTTAGATCAATGGACCAAAACAGGTCAGTGGTCGCGTACTGTCGGGCAGGCACAATTTGGTCAGGAAATATTTGGTCAAACATTGGGTATTATTGGTTTAGGAAATATTGGTGCGGGAATTGCGCGACGTGGTTTTCATGGTTTCAATATGAATATTTTGTATCACGGGCGCCGAGAAAAATTAGAATTGGCTCAGCCATTAAATGCACGTTTTTGTGAATTAGATGAGCTGTTGGAGCAATCAGACTTCATTGTCGTGGCGGTTGATCTAAACGCGAATACGCAGCATTTGATTGATGCAGAAGCTTTTAAGAAAATGCAATCTCATGCCGTCTTTGTAAATATTTCGCGTGGTGCCGTAGTGGATGAACAGGCACTTATTCAGGCCTTGGAGCAAAAGCAAATTTTTGCAGCTGGGCTGGATGTTTATGAAAAAGAACCCTTACAAGATTCAGCACTGTTCCAACTGCATAATGTGGTAACGTTGCCACATATTGGTTCTGCAACATCTGTAACACGTAAAAAAATGGCAGAGTTGGCTTACCAAAACTTGGTGAAAGCGTTGGAGGGTGGTCAACCTCAATATGTGGTGAATCCTGAATTTAGATAAAAATTTGATAACACTTCATTGCATTTTCATTCAATTATCAATGTTATAGTCATTCGATTCCTTTAAATAAAGTCGGGGTGAGGGTTGAAGCGTTTTCTGTGTGCGTGCAGTTTAAGTCTTATTTCGACTGTTGGTTTTGCAGAAGGTCAATTTCTTACGAATGCCCCACAGTTTAATGTGCCTGAGATTGGTTCGGGTATAGGTTTTATTGATCAATATAATGAGCGCTATATTGGTGAAAAAGTTTATCGTGAAGTACAGCGTCAGCTACCTGTTACGCAAAATCCGTGGCTAGAAGATCAACTGATGAATGCTTTTTCAAGCATTTTGAGTCAAACCCAACTTGGTCAACCGATTGGTCTGGTGGTCATTAATGACCCGCAAATTAATGCCTTTGCAGTTCCGGGTGGCTTGTTTGCATTAAACGCTGGTTTGATTACCAATGCCAATAATATGGATGAAGTTGCTGGTGTAATGGCGCACGAAATTGCGCACGTCACACAGCGCCACTACAGCCGTTCGCAAGAGGCGTTTAAGGGGCAGGGATTACTCGCGCTGGCAGGGATTTTGGTTGGTGCTTTGGTTGCGTCTCAAGCCGATGGTGATGTCGGTTCAGCGGTCATGGTTGGTACGCAAGCCGCACTCATGGACAAGCAGCTGTCTTATAGTCGTAACCAAGAGCGTGAAGCTGACCGTATAGGGATGCAGTACATGTATAGCGCTGGTTATAATCCACAAAGTATGGCTGATTTTTTTGAAGTGATGCACCGTGCAACCAGTCGAGTGAGTTTTTTACCTGACTTTTGGTTCACACACCCACTCACGACTGAGCGAATGAGTGAGGCGAGACTGAGAGCGAATCAGTTGCCTAAAGTGAAATCTACTTGGCGTGATGAAGACTTTGAGATCTTGAAGCTGTATACCATGGTGATCTCGAATCAGGCGACAGAACAGCAACTACAGATGTTGGTAAGCCGTAACAGTTATGCAGCACACCTGGCTTTGGCCAGTTTTTACCTTAAACAAGGTGACTATAAGCTTGCTCAACAAGTGTTAGATCAGGCCAAGTCGGATCAGAAATTACATAATCTACAAATCTTAATTCAAACTGATATTTTGCTTGGACAAAATCGGGTGAATGAGGCTTTAGCAGTGATTCAATCACCTGCGAGCATCATGCCTGAAAATCGGGCTTTAAATTATAAATTGGCTGAAGTTTACATTCGTCAGAATCGACCTGAGCTTGCGCAGCCTGTACTCAATCGTTTTTTGAAAAATAATCCGCGTGATGTGAATGCGTGGAGACTGATGCAACAAGCCGCAAGTTTAGATAAAAAGTCGCCAATGCATACCATTAATGTTTTGCGCTATCGGGCTGAAGTGCAGTTTTGGTCGGGCTTTGAAGAAGAAGCGATTAAATCTTTATTGCATGCTCAGCGTCTAGCAAAAGATAATGAATCAATGTCAGCGACCATTAAAACGCGTTTAACCCAAATGCAAAAGGATCGACAATTTAGAGCTTAGAAAAGTGGCATTGCAAATAGGGGGGTAAAACAGAGATGAGTCAGGAGCTGTTTTAAAGCTGAGAATGAAGAGATAAAATAAAAGAAGAATAATAATTTTTATATAAAGTAGAACTTTGAACTGCCTTTTTAAGGTCAGTTCAACGTAATCGATTTAAAGATTTTTAAATTAAGCCAGTTTTGCTTTAATTTTTGCTGAAACTTGAGAAGGATCGGCGCGCCCGGCTATGAGCGGACGCAGAGAATTCATCACCTTACCCATATCTTTCATGCTAGTAGCTTCTTGCGCTGCAATCGTTTGCGCAATCATGGAATCAAGTTCTTCCTCAGTCATAGCTTCTGGTAGAAATTGAGATAAAACCTCAAGTTCGGCTTGTTCCTTACTAGCTAAATCTTCTCGACCAGCGCCTTCAAAGGCTTTGATCGATTCTTTACGTTGTTTAATTTGTTTTTCAATGACCGCAAGAACTTGAGCGTCGTCAAGTTCTTTGCGCTCATCGACTTCGATTTGCTTAATTGCCGCCTGTAGACCACGAATTACCGTTAACTTATCCATTTCTTTAGCACGCATAGTGGCTTTCAAAACTTCAGTTATTTGGCTTTTTAAAGTAGTCATTATTTAGTCCAGGCAGTCAATCACAAATTAATCTTAGTAAAGGCGAGTAGTACGTACTGATTCACGCGCCAATTTCTTTTGGTAGCGTTTAACAGCAGCAGCTTTTTTGCGCTTACGTTCTTGAGTTGGTTTCTCGTAGAATTCGCGCTTACGTACGTCAGCTAAAACGCCCGCTTTTTCGCATGAACGTTTGAAACGACGGATAGCTACGTCTACTGGTTCGCCTTCTTTCAATTTAACTTGTGGCATGAAGAATCCTCATTAAGTTATGGATAAGATCTGGGCGATATTGCCCTGATCACAAGTGAAGGTCAGTATTTTACTCATTTACATCTCATACCACAAGTCTATAATGGTTCACGCAATAGATTTGATACAGGTTATAGGCAGTTTAATGATCGTTTTAGGCTTAGAAACATCTTGTGATGAAACAGGACTTGCCCTTTATGACAGCGAGTTGGGTTTGCGTGGGCAAGTGCTGTACAGCCAAATTAAACTGCATGCAGAGTATGGTGGTGTAGTGCCGGAGTTGGCATCGCGTGACCATGTGCGTAAGCTGATTCCATTGATGAATCAACTGCTTGAAGAAAGTGGTGTAAAAAAATCTGAAATTGATGCCGTGGCATATACGCGTGGCCCGGGGCTGATGGGTGCGTTGATGACAGGCGCGCTGTTTGGTCGAACTTTGGCCTTTGCTTTAAATAAACCTGCAATTGGTGTGCATCATATGGAAGGGCATATGTTGGCACCACTTTTATCGGAAACGCCGCCAGAATTTCCTTTTGTAGCACTTTTGGTCTCAGGTGGACATTCTCAATTGATGGCCGCCTATGGGATTGGGCAGTATGAATTATTGGGTGAATCAATTGATGATGCTGCAGGTGAGGCCTTTGATAAGGTTGCGAAAATGATGGGATTACCGTATCCAGGTGGCCCAAATATTTCAAAACTGGCTGAGCAAGGTGATCCGAATGCCTTTGCTTTCCCACGTCCAATGCTGCATCAAGGTTTGGAGTTTTCATTTAGTGGTTTAAAAACAGCCGTATCTGTGCAAATGAAAAAACTCGGTGACGAAAACCGTGATGCGGATATTGCAGCGAGTTTCCAAGAAGCCATTGTGGATACCTTGGTTAAAAAATCTGTGAAAGCGTTGAAGCAAACAGGTTTAAAACGCTTAGTGATCGCAGGTGGTGTCAGTGCCAATAAACGTTTACGAGAGCGTTTGGAAGCAGATTTAACCAAGATTCGTGCTCAGGTTTACTATGCTGAACCTGCACTTTGTACGGACAATGGTGCTATGATTGCTTTTGCTGGTTATCAGCGTTTAAAAGCAGGGCAGCATGACGGTTTGGCTGTAACGACAACACCTCGCTGGCCAATGACTGAGTTGACCAATCCCAGTGAAGTCTAAGACTTTCATTTGATAAGCTTAAAGCCCGACTAAATGTTGGGCTTTTTTACATTTAGGTCTTTACCAAAGGGCTGTTAAAAATGCTCTGCTTAGACTTTAAGAATATTTTTTGACTTACTTAAATGTAGCTTAGCATCAAGTTAAAAGTATTTACCCATAGGTTTATCCATAGAAATTGGGGATAAGTATGCCTAGCGTAGTTTTTGATTGATCTCAAAAGATTAAAACTTTGAGTATTTTGACTTCAATTGAAATTCTATTTTATATGGTTTTAAGATATTGATTAATATTAATAGTTTGTATTTTTCTTAAGTTTTTATTTCTATACGAGGATAAAACTCAAAGCCACGAAGGCCAATTACAACACGTAACATGATTTAGCTTCCTGAGCTTAAGGATATTCTTTAGTTTATATGAAAGGCAGATATAGATTTTATTAAAAATATCTTGGTCGTATAAATCACAAAGCTATGACGGTCTGTCTTAGGAACTTTCATTACAACAATGGAAGTACATAATTAGAAGAAAATTTTAGAGGTGTTACCCATGGCGGCTACTAATGGAATGCTAGACCCTGATGATTCGATAATTCTATTGATTGATCATCAAAGTGGACTTTTTAATACCGTACGCGATGTACCTGTACCCGACTTACGCAATTATGTGATTGCAATTGCAAAAGCAGCAACTTTATTAAATATACCTGTAATTACTACGGCTTCTGTACCTGATGGCCCCAATGGTCCTTTAATTCCTGAAATTCACCACTTTGCTCCGCACGCAGTTTATGTACCGCGGACTGGACAAATTAATACTTGGGACAATCCATTATTTGTAGATGAAGTAAAAAAAACGGGTAGGAAGACACTGATTATTGCGGGAACACTGACCAGTGTGTGTCTTGCATTTCCAGCGGTGAGTGCACGAAAGGAAGGTTATAATGTGTATTGTGTTGTGGATGCATCAGGTAACTGGAGCAAGTTAGCCACAGATACAACGATTGCTCGTATCACACAAGCGGGCGCAATTCCAACTGATACTTTTGCAATCGTGGCTGAGTTAATGCGTACTTGGAACCGTCCGGAAGGCTCTCGTTTTGCTGAAATTCTTTCAGATCATGTCTGCCCAGAATATAAATGCTTGATGGAGAGTTATGCAAAAGCGCAAGCTGTGGTCAAAGATGGGCCAGAAACAAACTTGGATAAATATCAATAATCAGATCAAACCTATTTGAACTGATATTCATCCCTCATTTTTTTAAAGAAATAACCCAAATTCTAATGTGGAATTTGGGTTATTTCTTTGATTAGACTGAACTGTTAGTCGTAAAAATTAGATAAAATAGATGCTTAAGTTCCTATCAGTATTTTTATCCTAAAGCTGCTTTAATTGTTGTGAACCGACCCAGTGTTTAGAAAATTGATACGCGGCACGTCCAGAGCGTTGTCCACGCGCTTGACACCAACGAAGCGCTTCGGCTCGTACCATATCGTCCATGGCGATTTGAGCTTTTGCTAAGTAGTGCTGCACAATGTCCAAATATAAGTTTTGATCCATTGGATAAAAAGACAGCCATAATCCAAAACGATCGGAGAGTGAAATTTTTTCTTCAATCGCTTCTTGTGGATGCAGTTCAGTGTACTGCGGTACGTCGACTCGAGTCACAGGCGTGTTTTCATGCATAAACTCAGGCAGCAAATGACGACGGTTACTGGTGGCATAAATAATAAAATTACTTGAACCTGACTGCAAAGACCCATCTAGCACACTTTTTAAACTGCGATAGTTTTCATCTTCGGCGTTAAAAGCCAAGTCATCACAATACACAATAAACTTTTCAGGACGTTCTGCAATCAGCTTTTGAATTTCAGGCAGTTCGGATAAATCATCACGTTCAATTTCAATCAGCCTTAAGCCTTGCTCTGCGTATTCCGTTAATAAAGCACGCACAATAGAGGATTTGCCTGTCCCGCGAGAGCCTGTAAGCAGGACGTCATTGGCAGGTAAACCATTGAGAAACTGTTCTGTATTTTGCAGTACTTTTTCTTTTTGACGCTCAATGCCTTTTAAATCATTTAATTCGATTCGTTTGAGCTGATGAATCGCTTTTAATTCGCCATTTTCCCATTTAAAGGCAATCGCTGAAAAATCAGGTGCTTGTTTAACTTCTGGTAGGCTTTGCTGTAGTTGTTGGAGTACAGTCGATAGTGCTTCTAAGATATTGTTCGGTAGGTCAATGGTCGCCATGATTAATCAGCTTATAATTACACTTGTCGTCGATCTTAACATCCGATCTAGTCGTATCAAACCCTTAACGTGGTGTAGATTTGCCAATTTTAGGGTTGAAATGGCAATTGTAATGCTCACATAATTTGCACATAGTCAGTTAGACTGACGGTTGAACGTGTCAGTGAAATTTTAGGAAAACAAAAAAAGTGGGTGAGGATGAATATGTTGTTTAAAGATTTCACACGGGAAATCAACCCGCACCAAGCCTATCGAATCAAAAAACTGAAAAACCAATTGGCTCAGGCAGACAACTATACTGAGTGGAAAAGCATTGCGCTTAGAATTGATGAAGAGTCAGGGGCGCAAGAGTGGAAGTATGACAACTGTTCACCTTATTTCGATGCAGAAGTGATTACCCATCGTTTAGGGTTGTTGAAGCGTTATCGCCAACAAAAGCGTACGACCGATTTAATGTACCTGCTACGTGAAGGTCTGAGTTATGACATTGCCAATATTGCTCACCCCATGCTGTTTACTGCAACCTATGTCGGCACCAAGAAAATTATTGAAGACTATATTGAAGAAGTTAGTCGAGGTTTAGCATTTGTAGCATCTACGGATTGCCAGTGTTTAGATAAACAGCAAAAAATTGAATTTTTTCAGCACTGTCAAAAAGCTTTTGGGCAACCAGCCATGATGTTTTCAGGCGGTGCAACATTAGGACTGTTTCATACAGGTGTGTGCAAGGCTTTGCTTGAGCAAGACCTGATGCCGAAAGTGCTGTCTGGTTCAAGTGCTGGTGCCATTATGACAGCGATGCTGGGGCGAGCAACGCCTGCAGAAATGCTGAGCATCTTAAATGGTGAAAACTTTTTCACCGACGCATTTCAGTTTCGTGGTTTTCGTGAGGTATTAAAGGGCAATGGCGGTTTAGCAGATGTAAAGCATCTAAAAAACTTTTTAATTGCAAATTTAGGTGACGTTACCTTTGAAGAGGCATTTAAGCAGTCAGGCTTGTATAACAATGTCGCGGTTGCACCTTATGACGCCTCACAAAATCCGCGCATTATGAATACCTTTACTTCACCTGACTTATTGGTATGGAGTGCTGTACTCGCGTCTTGTGCAGTGCCGATTCTATTTCCACCAGTCAAGCTCACCAGTAAACGACATGATGGCTTATATACCCCCTATATGTCTTCTACTCGCTGGGTTGATGGCAGCGTGCGTAGCGATTTTCCGCAGGAAAAAATGGCGCGTTTATACAATTTAAACTACACCATTGCCAGTCAAGTGAACCCGCATGTGGTGCCGTTTATGCAGTCAGATGAAGCGCGGTTTCGGAAAGACATGTTGAGCTGGCCTGAACGGATTGTACGCAGACAGGGTAAAGTGATTAGTAAAGGGGTGATGGACTTTGCCCGTGAGCGTGTGGGTATGATTCCACCGATTCGTCGTTTACTGGATCATGGCTATGGCGTGGTCGATCAGCGTTATTATGGCGATGTAAACATTGTAGGGAAATATGGCCTGCGCCATTATAGCTATATGCTGCAAAATCCAAGACCACACTTATTTAAACTCTTACAACGTGAAGGCGAACGTGCAACTTGGCCAAAAATCTCAATGATTGAAACACATGCTCGTGTCGGGAAAACTATACAACATTGTTTAGAGGTCTTAACTGCATTGGATACGGCAGAGATGAATGAATCCGAATTCTTCGCAGTTTAATCGTCAAGAATTAAATGCTCTCGCGATGTCGCTTCATACTCCGACTCAGCGTTTGGGCTGGGGGCGAAGGCTTTATCGCTTTGAAGTTGCAGGGCAGGGGTATTGGTTAAAGTATCAGTCGCTATCAGAGCATGTGGCGCTAATTAACGGCTTTGACACTGAACTTAGTTTTTATCAACATGCACTTGCGATGCTGCAACTGCCGAAGTTCTTGCCTGAAGTGCAAATCCTTGAAAATTTTGAGCTTCACTCAGAGCAGGTGAAAGTCGCACTCATCTTAAAAGATGTTCCATCATTACTTATGGCGAATCCCCATCAGTTAAGTCGAGATCATGCCATTCATATCATCTTTAAAATGCTGAATGCAGTTGAAGAATTACATCAAATGGGTTGGATTCATGCGGATTTAAAACCTTCACATTTTTTGTTAGACGGTTCTACATGTAAGTTAATTGATTTTGAGCAGAGCCAAAGAATTGGTGAAATAAGCTGTCAAAAGGCTCTAACAGCGACACCGCGCTATATGGCACCTGAATTATTTCATGGTGAAGCAAAGACCGTACAAACAGACCTGTATGCACTCGGGATCATTCTACTTGAGTGGTTGACTGATCAACGTTTGCAGGCAGCAAGCTACCAAGACTGGGCGTATTTACACTGTCAGTCTTTGAAGATAGCACTTCCAGAACCTTTTCAGGGTTTTAGTCCATTATTACATGGACTTTTAGCTAAGCAAAAAAGCCAAAGATGGCAAAATACCATGGCTGCAAAACGATGCTTAATGACTGAAATTGAATGAGAAAAAGCCAAGTATAAAGTTTTTGTTTCTTATTTAATCAAATGAGTGTGTTTTTCTTAAAAATTGCTTGTCATGCGAAAATGATCCCTATAGTATACACAGCCATTGGGGACGTGGCGAAATTGGTAGACGCACTGGATTTAGGTTCCAGCGCCGCAAGGTGTGAGAGTTCGAGTCTCTCCGTCCCCACCATAAATCATTTGAATTAAGATGGTTTATAAGGCAATAGAGGATTGGTGTAATGGTAGCATGACGGTCTCCAAAACCGTTCGTCAAGGTTCGAATCCTTGATCCTCTGCCAACTTAAAGTCTAACGCAAAGTTAGCACCCTGATGGGGACGTGGCGAAATTGGTAGACGCACTGGATTTAGGTTCCAGCGCCGCAAGGTGTGAGAG
>NZ_JAQSUV010000035.1:117408-244091 GCF_028649355.1 Acinetobacter sp. Gutcm_16
CCGTCCCCACCATCAGTAATGAAGCAAGGTATTAAGCCTTGCTTTTTTATTGCCTAAAATTTAATAGATGATTCATATATAAAAAAAGCCCCTTTAAGGGGCTAAATTTTGATTCATCACGCGAAGTAAGTATGGAGCAATTTTAGGCTTTCAAATGGTCTTCGAATTCTTCACCGAGCTGCATGGCTAAGTTATTGCCCGCTAGGTCGCAAGTCACTAGCCCATATTCTTTTTTAAAGCTAAAAGTAAAGCCACGGTTGTCTGCTAAGGTTTTAACTGAATAACCTAATTTCTCTAGCCAAATACGAAAGGCGATGAGGTTTTTTGCTTTCACTACTTTTTTCACGAGGATATTCCTTTTTCACTGATAAATTATTAATAGGGATATTTCACGCTTTTTTAAAGGGTATTTTTATATATATTTTTGTTTTTGTCTCTATTTAAAGCAATCTAAACTAAGGCGAAAACGTATAGAAAGCATAAACGATAGTTTTTCATTGTTTAAAATAATTTTATCATGATGAAAAATAATAATATTTTGAGATGAGTCTCAATACAATGGAATTATGTGCGTTCGTGATAGAGAAATATTTTGTCGTAAATAGAAATGTAATGATTTTTTTCAAAGTCTGGGTATTTTGAGACAGTATTATCATCCAGTCTTGGTCGTGATCACTCGATTCTGGCATCGTGTGGCTTGAAACTGCATTGGTTGAAACTTTGAGAGCTCAAAGGTTAAGGGGGAAGCCCCAACTGATCGTTTTAACTCAATAGAAGCATACATACATAATAGGAGACTGCGTTCGTCAGCAGTCTCTAGAAGGGGGAGACCAATTAAAACTGATCCTTCAGATCACGCAGTCGTTTAAACTCTTCAACATTTTCTGTACGTAAAAAAGGATTGGTTTCAAGTTCGATCTCAATACTGCTAGGAAGGGTGCATTGGCCCAAATAGCGCATGGTTTCGACACGATCTAAACGCTCTTGAATAGCGATATTGTCTGGTTCGACATGGTTGGCAAACTTCGCGTTAGAGAGCGTGTATTCGTGCGTACAATAGACTTTGGTTTCGGCAGGCAAAGCTGCTAAACGATTGAGCGAATGGTACATCTGCTCATGTGTACCTTCAAACACTCGCCCACAGCCCATAGCAAACAGGGTGTCACCGCAAAATAAAGTCTGGATGGATTCAATAAAGTACACAATATGGCCCAGTGTGTGGCCAGGAACTGCTAAAACGTCGACATGTAAATCATGAAATGAAAAATAGTCATCATCCATCAATGCATGGGTGATGAATGGAATTTTAGATAATTCCTCACGTGGCCCATACACAGGAATATTCCGACTCGCAAGCAGGTCAGCGACACCGCCAATATGGTCTTTATGCCAATGAGTCAGCCAAATTTGAGTAATGCTTAAGCCATGTTCAGTGCAATAATCTTGAACTAATCCAGCCTCAGTTGGATCAACCACCACGACTTGCTTTGATGAGGTGTGTTCCAGTAGCCAAATATAGTTTTGGAGTTGGTTTTTCACATCAATCATATGAACTTGATAAGTCATTTTTCTTCTTCAAAGAGCTGCATGTATTCATTCTACTGTAGCGGGTACACGCACTGAATTCCAGTCATGAATTATGTGTAGCGCATAAAGGATAGCTCTTTCTTATTCTATATTTTTCTCTTTCTAGTCATATTGTGCTGTTATCTTGGCCATAAAAAACCACGCTAAAAAGCGTGGTTTTTTATGTGTTCAATCTAATTTAGATTAGATTTTACCTACTAGGTCGATTGAAGGAGCAAGAGTTGCTTCGCCTTCTTTCCATTTAGCTGGGCAAACTTCACCTGGGTGAGCGTGAACGTATTGAGCTGCTTTAACTTTACGAAGTAATTCTTGAGCATCACGACCAATACCACCAGCGTTGATTTCAACGATCTGGATTTTACCTTCTGGATCGATTACGAAAGTACCACGGTCAGCAAGACCAGCAGCTTCGATTAGAACGTCGAAGTTTTTAGAAAGAGTCCAAGTTGGGTCGCCGATTAATGGGTATTGGATTTTACCAATAACTTCAGAAGTGTCGTGCCAAGCTTTGTGAGTGAAGTGAGTGTCAGTAGAAACACCGTAGATTTCCACGCCTAATTTTTGGAATTCAGCGTAGTTGTCAGCAAGGTCACCAAGTTCAGTTGGGCAAACGAAAGTGAAGTCAGCTGGGTAGAAGAATACTACAGACCATTTGCCTTTAAGATCTGCTTCAGTTACGTCAACAAATTGACCGTTGTGATATGCAGTAGCTGCGAATGGTTTTACTTCAGTATTAATCAAGCTCATCATTGTCTCCATGATTGGGGTTTGTATTTAATGTTGAATAGGGTATCGAAATTTTTGTTATTGCTGAAACAGTATTTTTACATTACAAGAATCGGAAAAACCGAATCTTACTCCAGACTATTTCAGCGAATGTGATCATTCTGTTCATTTAGCATGATAAATATGATGACCAAATGACAAAATCATCTATTCCGCAACTCGTCTACAGACATGATGTCCCTAGGCTTAAAATTCAAGGGGATATTTGAAAAAAAGTTAAAATTAAAAAATTATGCTGTACTTTCGCTTCGCTGTATTACCACGTAAACTAAGCGATTGATGTTTTTGATGTAGGTATTTTTTCTGTGCAGCGTCCTTTAAATATAGAGCAATTGGTGATGGTCAAAGACCGTTATCGTTTAAACCGACTCAAAAAAGGAAAAGATGCCAACGAAAAGCAATATCAAGCATTATTTGAACAGTCGCATTTAAAAGTTCTAGAGCGTATTGAACGCATTCCGAATATTAAACTGAATCAAGACCTGCCTGTTACGCAGTATGCAGATAAGTTAATTGATGCCATTCAAGAGCACCAAGTGATTATCGTTGCAGGGGAGACGGGTTCGGGTAAAACCACACAGCTACCGCAAATTGCGATGTTGGCGGGTCGTGGTTTAACCGGTCTGATTGGTCACACACAGCCACGTCGTTTGGCTGCACGTAGTGTGTCCCAGCGTATTGCGGAAGAAGTTGGTGAGAAACTTGGCGAGTCTATTTCTTTTAAAGTTCGTTTTAATGAACAAGGGTCGCAGGATTCGATCATTCGTTTAATGACGGATGGTATTTTGCTGGCGGAGCTGGCCAATGACCGTTATCTCAATAAATACGACACCATTATTATCGATGAAGCGCATGAGCGTTCGCTTAATATCGACTTTATCATGGGGTATCTCAAACAGCTATTACCCCGCCGTAAAGATTTAAAAGTCATCATCACCTCCGCAACTTTAGATGTAAGCCGTTTTAGTCAGTACTTTAACAATGCACCTATTTTTGAAGTAGAAGGTCGTAGCTTTCCAGTCGAACTACGTTATCGCCCAGTCTCTGAGATGAGTATTGTCGGTAGTGATGATGATGAGTTTGATGACTTTGAAGAAAACCTACCTCGTGCTGTCGTGCAAGCTGTGGAGGAGTGTTTTCGGGATGCGCAAGAAAAAGGCCATCCTGAATATGCCGATACTTTAATTTTTGCCAGCACTGAACAAGAGATTCGTGAATTACAAGAAACTTTGCAAAAGCATGGGCCGCGACATACAGAAATTTTACCTTTGTATGCGCGCTTGGCCTTAGCTGAACAACAAAAAATCTTTAATCCATCGGGTGGTGGGCGACGCATTATTATCGCCACCAACGTTGCAGAAACAGCGTTGACTGTACCCAATATTCGTTATGTGATTGACAGTGGTTTTGCGCGTATTTCTCGCTATAACTATCGTTCACGCGTACAGCGTTTACCGATTGAAGCGGTTTCACAAGCAGCAGCAAATCAGCGTAAAGGTCGTTGTGGTCGTATTGCCCCAGGTGTATGTATTCGTTTGTATTCTGAGGAAGACTTTCAAAGCCGCCCTGAGTTTACCGAACCCGAAATTAAGCGAACGAACTTAGCTTCAGTTATTTTGCAGATGCAAAGTTTAGGGCTGGGAGCTTTAGAAGATTTTGATTTTATTGAGCCGCCAGATCATCGTTTAGTCAACGATGGTCGTAAGTTGTTGGTTGAACTTGGGGCAATGTCTGATAAGAATCCGCCAAAAGTTACAGATGAAAAGCAGTCCGTAACATCTTCTTCTGTGGGTAAAGGAGGCATACAAGGTGGATTAACCAAAATTGGTCAACAAATGGCCAAAATGCCAATTGACCCACGTTTGGCCCGTATGATTTTGGGTGGGGCACATTTTGGCGTGTTGAATGAAGTCTTGGTGATCGTTGCTGCCTTGGCCGTACAAGACCCACGAGAACGCCCTGCGGATAAACAAATGCAGGCAGATCAAAAACATGCGTTGTTCCGTGAAGCCGATTCTGACTTTTTATTTTATATCAAACTTTGGGAAGCGCTGGTTGCCAACCGAGACATGAGTGAAAACAAACGCCGTACTTTTGCGCGTAATCACTTTTTAAGTTGGTTGCGTCTACGTGAGTGGAAGAAAACTCATGAGCAATTGGTTGATTTGGCAAAAGGCTTAAAGCTGTCTTTTAATGAGAAAAAAGCCAGTTATGAAAATTTACACCGTGCACTTTTAACAGGTTTGTTGTCTTTTATTGCCAATAAAACCGATGAACGCAATGTGTTTATGGCGGTGCGTCAGCAAAAGGCCCGCATTTTTCCAGCATCTACCTTACATAAGACCAATACGCCTTGGGTCATGGCTTTTGAGATGGTAGAAACCTCACAGGTCTACATTCGTACACTAGCAAAAATTGAACCTGAGTGGATTTTGCTTGCAGCAGGTGATTTGCTGAAGCACCACTATTTTGAGCCGCACTGGTCGAAAAAAGCAGGTGTGGTCAATGCCTATGACCAAATTTCACTATTTGGCTTAATTATTGAGCCGAAACGTCAAATCAACTATGAAAAAGTCGACCATGTTGCAGCACATGAAATTTTCCTTCGAGATGCACTGACGACACGGCATTTGGGCATTACGCCACCATTTTTAAAACACAACCTGCTTAAACTTGAAGAAGTAGAGCGGGTCGAAGATAAGCTACGCCGCCGTGATTTGGTGGTAGATGAAGAAACCATTTACCAGTTTTATGCGGCTAAAGTTCCTGAAGAGGTCGCAAGCCGTCGTAGTTTTGAAGACTGGCGTGCAACGGTTGAACCGCAAAACCCACGTTATTTATTTATCGATGATGATGCGCTGTGGATGAATGACCGTCCAACCACGCAGCAGTTTCCTGATTTTTTACGCAATGGCGAACTGCGCCTTGCGGCCAGTTACCGTTTTGATCCAAGCCATGACGAAGATGGTGCAACAGTAAAAATTCCGTTGCAAGCTTTGCCTCAGGTGGATGAAAACTTGTGGTCTTGGGGTATTCCCGGTTGGCGTCAGGATTTAATGGAGGCGTTACTCAAGGCGCTGCCTAAAGATAAACGACGTCATTTGGTGCCTATCCCTGATACGGCTGCAAAGCTAATGGCGAAAGTAGATGCGATGCATTTGCAGCAGCATATTTTTAGTTTTTTAGCCTTCCAGTTACGTGGCGAACAAATCTCTGAAAAAGACTTTAGCTTTGATCGGGTTGAACAATATTTATTGCCGCTGATTAAAGTCATTGATGACAAAGGCCGTGTGATTGAACAAGGTCGTGATTTATCTGAGTTAAAAGCGCGTTGCCGAACAGAAACTCATAGTCCAGTCAAACAGCTCAAAGGAGAGTTTCAAGCTTTCCCTGAAAATTTTGTGTTTGAAGCATCACAAAAAGTGACGGGCGTGGTGGTGAAGCAGTATCAAGCTTTAGTCCCGACCAAGGCCTTTGCAGCATTGGAACAAAAGGATGAGTCCGGTGTCGTGATTCAGACTTTTAATGATCAAGCTGAGGCGATTAAACAGCACCGCGAGGGTGTACTTCGTTTGGTGCATATACAACTAGGGGATTTGGTCCGTCAGTTGAAAAAGCAAATTTCCAAACCGTTGGCATTGGCGTATTCACCTTTGGGCGATAAGGCGAAGCTGGAGCAAATGTTAGTTTATGCCACACTGCAAATGTCGATTAATGAACTGCCTGTTAATGCACAAGAGTTTGAAAACTTGCTTGCAAATGTCAAAAAAACATTTCTGACCCATGGGCAAAAAGCACTGGCAGATGTGACAGAGATCTATATTCAATGGCAGGATATACGTCGAAAACTGTTGGTTTTAGATGATGCAGTGTTTGGGAAAAATATTGATGATGTTGAAGATCAGCTAGATTTGATGTGCTTATCAAATTTTGTTTATGTGAAATCTTCCGACATCTGGCTTGAGTTTCCTCGATATTTGAAAGCATTGGTCTTGCGTTTGGAGCGCCTGCCCAATAACCTACAGAGGGATAATTCTGCCATTGATCAAGTTGACCCGTGGATGGAAAAATTATTTAAGTTTAAAAATGACACTCGCCTTAAAGAATTGTATTTCATGGTTGAGGAGTTTCGGATTTCTTTATTCTCTCAACCGATGAAGACAAAGATGCCCATTTCTCCGACTCGCTTGCAAAAAGTATGGGAAAAGCTTGGAATCAGTTAAGATATAGGTAATTTAAAGAAGGAGTTTTACATGGGCATCCGCATTACAGGTACGGGTCTTTATCATCCTGAAGACATCATTACCAATGAAGAGTTAGTTGAAAGTTTAAATGCTTATGTGGAACAGTATAACCTAGACAATGCTGACAAAATTGCTTCGGGCGAGTTGGAAGCCCGTCGTGGGTCAAGCGCAGAGTTTATTGAAAAAGCATCTGGTGTAAAACGTCGTTATGTGGTTGAGAAAACAGGGATCTTAGATCCGAAGCGTTTACGTCCATTGTTACATGAACGTTCAAATGATGAACTCTCGATTCAAGCCGAATGGGGCATAATCGCTGCAAAACAAGCGATGGAAAATGCAGGCGTGACTGCAGAAGATATCGATGTGGTAATTTTATCGTGTTCTAATTTACAGCGTGCTTATCCGGCTGTTGCAATTGAAATCCAAACAGCATTGGGTATTCAAGGCTATGCCTACGACATGAACGTGGCATGTTCGGCCGCAACCTTTGGCATTAAACAAGCGTATGATGCGATTAAAGCGGGCGGACGCCGTGTATTATTGGTGAATGTAGAAATCACCTCTGGTCATACCGACTACCGTTCACGTGATTGCCACTTTATCTTTGGTGATGTTGCAACGGCTTCAATCATTGAAGAAACCGACAGCAAAACTGGTTTTGAAATTGAAGACATTAACTTATTCACCCAGTTCTCAAACAACATCCGCAATAACTTTGGTTTCCTAAACTTAAGTGAAGTCGATGCAGACATTGAAAATAATCGTTTCGCTCAAGACGGTCGTAAAGTGTTCAAAGAGGTTTGTCCACTGGTTGCCAAAATGATTACAGCGCAACTTGAGAAAAACAACATTGCACCGACTGATGTGAAGCGTTTTTGGTTACACCAAGCCAATGCCAGCATGAATGAACTGATTCTGAAATTGGTCGTAGGCAAAGAAAATGCTCAGCCTGATTTAGTGCCGATCATTTTAGATGAATTTGCAAATACCTCTTCAGCAGGTGTCATCATTGCGTTGCATCGCACAGCAGACCAAGTCAATGACGGTGAATACGGTGTCTTGTGTTCATTCGGGGCAGGTTACTCTGTTGGTGCTGTGCTTGTGAAAAAACACGTCGCATAAGCCCGTATGTTGCAGGTTGAGCATGATGAAAAATGGATTAAACGCCTGAGTGCTTTATCCAAAGTTTATTTCACACCGACATTTATTGGTGCTGAACAGTTAGATGCATCACAACCTGCAATGTATGTAGGAAATCATTCTATGTATGGTGTGCTCGATTCACCTATGTTGATTGATTATCTCTACAATGAGCATCAGGTGGCTGTGGTCAGTATTGCTGATCATAGCCATTTTTATTTGCCACTGTGGCGCAGTGTGGTGAAAAAATTTGGTGCGGTTGATGGTGTTCCAGCCTATGTACGTGAAGCCATGCAACAAGGCTATTCCATTTTGGTTTTTCCTGGTGGCGGACGCGAAGTTTTAAAACGTGAGGGCGAACAGTACCAACTGATTTGGAAACAGCGCTACGGCTTTTTAAAACTTGCTCAAGAATTTGGCTATGACATTGTACCCTTTTCCGCTTTGGGCGGAGATGAAGTCTTTGATATTGGTTTTGATGCAAATAAAGTGGTTCAGCACCAATATTTTCAAAAGTTGCTACAAGTGCCACAGTTAAGTCGCTTGCTACGTAAAGGGGAGGTGATTCCATCTTTACCGAAACATTTGATTCCGAAACGCTTGCCTTTTTATTTTAAGTTTATGCCCAGACAAAGTTTGATGCATATTGAAAACCTAGAACAGTTACAGCAGTTCCGCGACTTGATTGCAGCAGAAATTTATACTGGGCTTGCAGACTTAAGAGTATTGCGTCAACAGCAACATGGTGACCGATTTGATTGAGCATTTACAGGCGTAAAATCTGCTTAGTCTTCCTGTAAATCTTTCAACAAATGTGCAATTTTTAAAGTATGGGTCTTATTCCCTTTGACTTCCATAACCTTATTTTCCACCCACCATAAATATTCAAAAATTTCAGTTTCACTGGCTTGTTCACAAATGAATTGAAATAAACTGGGTAAGTATTCCTCATACTCATCTTGTAGTGCAGGATTGCGATAGATACACAGGGGATCCCAGTCTTTAATCAGTATTTTGTTAATCGCATGTAATAAAGAAACATGTCGATTTTCCTCGGTAAACATAATGCACCCCCGCTGTCCTTGGGTTAGTTTGACGTTTAAAAAAGAAGTTGTGATGAAGATTATTTATCTATTGTTTTCATGTTTTAAAATATCTTAACGTGCTTTTCGCATGAGTAAATAGCACGCTCAGATAAATGGAAGCTAAAGAAAAATGTCTAATAAAGTGGTAGTAAAGTTAGATCACAGATTTACTTCAAAATATTATTCAGAATAAATGTTTCAAAATAGTGCGTAATTACGTCTTAAGTAACATGTAGTAATAATTTAAAAATCAAGTATTTTCTTAAATGACGCAATTTTCACTAATACCGTGAATTTCATCACTATCTAAATTTACATCATCCCATTTTTGCATTTGTTGTGTGAGCCAAACAAAATCCGAAACTTGCGGCTGGACTTGTTCGGGAATAAAACTACGAATGATGTTCTGAATCAGGTGATATTTTTCGACGTGAACACTTGCTGAACACGCAAAGCGAATGATGTTGTAATCGACCAAGACTTGCCAAACAGGCTCAAGATCTTGCATTTGTTTAAGTTCAACTTGTGCTTTTTGGATGGCTTGGACGAGGGCTGCAAGTGTATTAGGATTGGAGATAGCCCATTCTTGAGTCACAGCCAGTACTTTGTCTGCGACGCGAGGAATAATTTCTGAGCCAGTCGCAATGATTTGGCTATAGCCTTGAATTTCCGCTTGTGTGTTCCAAGGTTCCCCAACACAAAAACCATCGATCAATTGATTTGAAATGGCTTCCACCATATACGGTGGCGGTAAAGTGCGTAAATGTACGCGTTTGGCAAATTCAGGATTGGCCAACGCCAACCACTCGCGTAAACAATAATGATGAATAGACTGCTTAAACACATGGGCAATCGGAAGATACTGTTCATGTTGCATGACGCTAAAAACTTTTTGTGCAGTGGTGGCTGCATCGTCAGTTTTTTTGATATCAAGCGCGTAGCATAGTTTTTGGCTTAAGCTGATAAAAGCACTGTTGTAGCTTAAGACGAGAGGGGTTTGTAGCGGAATACCGAGTTGATCTTGAGCGAGTGCAGCAGCAGGCAACATGGCAGATAAACAATGCGCGGCGTCTAGAAAACCAAAAGCCAAACGATCTCTTAAGCTTGCCCAAGACGCTTCTTTGACTAAGCTCACGTCTAAGCCCACTTCCTCAAAAAAACCGCGTTGTTTAGCCCACAGTAAAGGAACACAGTCTAAAAGTGGAATATAGCCCAGATGAAGTTGTGACTTTTCGAGTTGAGCCATGACTTAGTCCTTGAGTTGAGATTGTAAAAGCTGTTGAGCATCCAACAGACGTCTTGCCATTTCACCGATGGTCATACGGTGGCTCATGGCATTTTTACGCAGCAATTGAAAGGCATCATCTTCAGATAGTCCATGTAATTGCATCAGCAAGACTTTCGCACGCTCCACATCTTTACGATCGGCGAGTTTATTTTTAGTATCCTGTAAGTCTGTGAGCAACTTTTTGTGTTTACGAAACTGTTCGATCGAGATTTCTAAAATATTTTCTAACTTTGAAGGATCGATCCCATCCACTATATAAGCCGTCACTCCAGCATCTATGGCACTTTTAATGGTGTCTTTATGGCTATTTTTAGTAAATAAAACAGTGGGTAGGTTAAATTGACTTACACAGCTTTCAATAATGTCACGTTGTGGATGGTCCATATCTAACAAAATGACATCCGCGCTTAATTGTTCAAGACGGCTAATATTGATGTGATCGATAATCAGGCAGGCAACCACATCGAAATCATGTTCGATGAGGGAACTTCGAATATATTGTGCGCGTTCTTGATTGTCATCAATCAATGCAATTTTCAGTTTAGGCATACTGTACAGTGCTCAGGAAAACCTGAAAATGAGATCTAAAAGTGTACAAGCAATTTAAATGCCAAACTTAACAAATGCCAGCTTTATCTCGAATCAGGCAGTCAATCTTTATCGTCGCGATTACAGACAAAGTATGCATGTTGCATATGTTGTGATCGGAGTTTTAATGAACGAATTTACGGATATTGATTCAGTAAATTGAAGTGTTGATGTTCTCAGTCGATTTGTACATCTAAGGGCGAATTTCTAGATGTCGTGCTTAGAACAAAGCAATGTCGTTTATTTGAGAAAACAGATGCTCATCGATAATGCAAAATGCACCAAGAGGTAGCAGTGTTTTAAAAAGTCGGAAAAACTAGCTGTTGTGCTTTAAAAAAAAAGAGCTGATTATATCGAATTATAAGATTTTATTTTAAATAAATCATTAAAAAACAACATATTAAAATTAAATTATAAATATTGGCACACTCGTTGCATTATCCCTAATGAGTCAAAGACGACTCTAAATCAAATTTGTAAGACGGCCAACGACGTCCGTTCTGATCGCTTCTACATCGCAAGTATTTGTGCTGTAGAAAAACTATACGCTCAGTTCAGTCTGGAGAAGGTTATGTCTTCAAATTTACATGCTAAAAAAGCAACAAAAATAAGTCTTTTCAGTTTTAACGGCGCAGCAATGAGAGCCTTCCATATGAGTTGGCTCGCCTTTTTTGTCTGCTTCTTTGCTTGGTTCGCTTGTGCGCCGTTGATGCCAGTGATTGCGGGTGAATTTCACTTAACCAAAGATCAAATTGCCAATATTAATATTGCAGCTGTCGCGATCACCATTTTAGTTCGTCTTATTGTGGGGCCGCTGTGTGATAAATACGGCCCGCGTAAAACCTATACCGCACTTCTTGTACTCGGCAGCATTCCAGTGTTTGGAGTCGCGTCTGCAAATAGCTATGAATCCTTCTTGTTCTTCCGTCTATTGATTGGTGCGATTGGGGCAAGCTTTGTCATCACTCAGTATCACACCAGCATTATGTTTGCGCCAAACGTAGTCGGGACTGCAAACGCAGCGACAGCAGGCTGGGGTAATGCAGGCGGTGGTGCAACACAAGTACTCATGCCATTGATGCTTGGTGCCTTAGTGATGTTTGGTGTAGAGCAAGCGATGGGCTGGAGAATTGCACTGATTGTTCCGGGTGTACTGATGCTGATCGTGGGGTTGATGTATTGGAAATTTACCCAAGACTGCCCACAAGGCAACTTCAAAGAACTTCGTGCAGAGGGTGTCAGTGTTGGTTCAGATAAAAAAGGTGGTGTAGCGATTCTGATGCATGCTGCGAAAAACTACCGTGTTTGGATTTTATTTGGTGCCTATGCCGCGTGTTTCGGGATTGAGATTTTTATTCACAACATTGTCGCGATGTACTACGTTGACCACTTTAGCTTTGGTTTAAAAGAAGCGGGAATGGCGGCAGGTATTTTCGGTTTACTGGCACTGTTCGCTCGTGCTCTGGGTGGCATTGTGTCAGACAAAGTTGCAACCAAAAAAGGGCTTGATGGTCGTACCAAAGTGTTGTTTGGCATGATTTTGCTGGAAGGTCTTTTCCTCGTCCTATTCTCTCAAATGAATACCCCTATCTTCGCGATTCTTGCAATGACAGTTTTTGCATTGTTCACGCACATGGCATGTGGTGCAACTTATGCCTTGGTGCCTTTTATTGATCGTGATGCCTTGGGTGGTGTGGCAGGCATCATTGGCGCAGGGGGTAACGTTGGTGCAGTGGCAGCAGGTTTCCTACTCAAAGGTATGTTGGATATTCAAACCACACTGATGATTTTAGGTGGCTTGGTGGTCATCGCTGCAAGTTTTGTTCTCATGATTCGCTTCTCTGTTGAGCATAAGGAAAAGGAACAGCGCTTATTCGAACAAGCGGTACATGATCGTAGCATTGCTGAAGCGCAAAACTAAATAAAGAGATTAAACCCAAGCCTCAAGGCTTAGGCAGAACAAATGAAATATTGCGGAGAAAGAATATGAAAATCATCATGATTGGTCATGGCATGGTTGGCCACAAATTTATCGAATCAGTACTCGAACATGTGGGTGACGATGTTGAAATTACCATCTTGGCCGAAGAACCGCGCTTGGCTTATGACCGCGTACATTTGACTGAATATTTCAGTGGTAAATCAGCAAAGGATTTAACCCTTTGTCGTGCAGATTTTGCTGATGCTTATGGCATAGATTTACGTTTAAACACCAAAGCGGTTGCAATTGATCAAAGCCATAAAACGGTGACGACGAATCATGGTGATGTTCTTGGTTTTGACAAATTAATCTTGGCAACAGGTTCATATGCTTTTGTTCCGCCTATTTCGGGTAATGACCGTGAAAACTGCTTTGTTTACCGAACCATTGAAGACTTAGATGCGATTCGTGCTGCAAGTCTTAATGCGAAATCAGGTGTGGTAATTGGTGGCGGTTTATTGGGCCTAGAAGCCGCTAAGGCGCTACGGGATCTAAACTTGGAAACCCATGTCGTTGAGTTTGCACCGCGTCTTATGGCGGTTCAAATTGATGACTTGGGCGGAAAGGTTCTACGTGCAAAAATTGAAAACTTAGGCGTAAAAGTCCATACCCAAAAAGCGACTTCATCAATTGAGGAAGGTGCTACGACGAAGCATGTGATGAAATTTGGAGATGGTTCTGAGCTTGAAACAGACATCATTTTGTTCTCAGCGGGTATTCGCCCACGTGATGAGTTGGCGCGTCAAAGTGGTTTAGCCCTTGGGGAGCGCGGCGGGATCATGATTAATGATTATTGCCAAACGTCAAATCCAGATATTTACGCCATTGGTGAATGTGCACTGTGGCAAAACAAAATTTATGGTCTGGTGGCACCAGGCTATGACATGGCACGTATTGCAGCAAAACATGTCACTGAACAAGCTTGTGCTGAATTTGCAGGTGCGGACATGAGCACCAAGTTGAAACTGATGGGCGTTGATGTGGCTTCGGTCGGTGATGCACATGCGATGACACCGAATGCACTCAGTTATTTCTATGCCGACGAAGATACACAAGTCTATAAGAAAATTGTGGTGAACGGCGAAAAGACCAAGTTACTTGGCGCAGTTTTAGTGGGCTGTGCAAAAGAGTACAACGACTTACTACAAATGATGCTGAATGGTTTAGCGCTTCCAGAAAATCCTGAAAGTTTAATCATGCCAGGTTATGCGCAATCCTCAAGTAAATCTGGCGGTAGTGGAGTTGATTTACTGCCAGACAGTGCAACCATTTGCTCATGTAATAACGTATCTAAAGCCGATATTTGCAGTGCAATCGCCGAGGGTTCAACGTCTCTAGGTGCCCTAAAAAAATGTACCAAAGCAGCTACTGCATGTGGTGGATGTGCACCATTAGTGACCCAAGTTTTAAAATGTGAATTACAACGCCAAGGCGTTACGGTCAATAATCATATCTGTGAGCACTTTGCTTACTCACGTCAAGAGCTGTATCACTTGGTACGGGTCAATGAAATCAAAACTTTTGATGACCTGATCCAACAACATGGTCATGGTTTGGGCTGCGATATTTGTAAGCCAACTGCAGCCAATATTTTAGCGTCGTGTTGGAATGACTTTGTTTTGAAACCAAGCCATGCAGGTCTACAAGACAGTAACGACTACTACCTAGGAAATATTCAAAAAGATGGTTCTTATTCTGTAGTACCACGGATGGCAGGCGGTGAAGTGACGCCTGATGGCTTAATTGCTGTGGGGCAAATTGCTAAAGAATATGGCCTATATACCAAGCTCACTGGTGGGCAACGTGTCGATATGTTTGGCGCGCAAATTCACCAACTTCCTGAAATTTGGGAAAAGCTCATCGCGGCGGGCTTTGAGTCAGGCCATGCTTATGGGAAATCGTTGCGTACAGTGAAGTCTTGTGTCGGCAGTACATGGTGTCGTTACGGTGTGGATGACTCGGTTGGTTTAGCCATTTTCTTAGAGAACCGCTACAAAGGCTTACGTTCACCACACAAATTAAAAATGGCTGTTTCAGGCTGTACCCGTGAATGTGCCGAAGCGCAAAGTAAAGATGTCGGTGTGATTGCCACTGAAAAAGGCTGGAACCTGTATGTCTGCGGTAATGGAGGGATGAAGCCTCGCCATGCCGAGTTATTGGCTTCGGATCTCAACACCCAAACTTTAATTAAATACATCGACCGATTCTTTATGTTCTATGTGCAAACCGCAGACCGTTTACAACGAACTTCGGTATGGCGCGACAACATGGAAGGTGGTTTAGATTATCTTAAAGATGTGGTTGTGCATGATTCTTTAGGTCTAGCTGCTGAACTGGAACGTCGTATGAGCCATGTAGTGGGGACTTATCAAGATGAATGGCGTACGGCTGTCGAAGACCCAGAAGTACGTAAACGCTTCGTGACCTTTATCAATGCCAAAGCTGAGCAGCAACAAGATCCGCATATTCAGTTTGCAGAAGTTCGTGGCCAGATTCGTCCTAAAACTACGGCTGAACGAGATCGTAGCCGTATTCCAGTGGTTGAAGCTTAACAAATTAGGGTATTCAAACTTCTTTCTTCAGCACTCTCTCAAAAGCAAAGTTAGAGGGGGCTAAATGAATGAATAAGTTTAAAAGGATTAAGACGATGACAATTTTAAAAGAAATGAATGAGCTAGATTGGGTTGATGTCTGTGCGCTAGATGATGTAACGCCAAACACTGGCGTAGGTGCACTTATTAAACATCAGCAAATTGCTATTTTTCGTGTCGGTGCTGAAAAGCGGGTATATGCCTTGAGTAACCAAGACCCATTTAGCCAAGCTTTTGTGATGTCGCGCGGTATTATTGGTGATTTACAAGGTGAGCGTGTGGTGGCATCCCCGATTTATAAACAGCATTTTAGTTTAGCAACAGGACGCTGTTTGGAAGATAAAGATCAAAAACTGTTGGTTTTTCCAAGCAAAATTGAAAATGGCCGAGTGTGGATTAGTCCAACACCACAAAAAACCTATATCACCAACACAGGTGCATCTCAGGAAAAAATGAAGCTGGTGCTGGTTGGCAATGGCTTAGCGGGCATGCGTTGTTTGGAAGATTTACTCGACATGGCACCAGAACGTTATGAAGTGACAGTGATTGGTGAAGAACCTTGGGGGAACTACAACCGTATTATGTTATCGCCTGTATTGTCAGGGGATAAAACCATTGATGACATCATGTTGCATCCACATGCGTGGTATAGCGACAAAGGGATTCATTTCATTGCGGGTGACCCTGCGGTACGTATTGACCGCCCTCGAAAGCAGGTTTATACCGAAAAAGGTGAAGTGGTCGATTATGATCGTTTAATTTTAGCGACAGGTTCGAAACCGTTCATTCCACCAATTGCTGGAGCGGAATTGGAAGGTGTCATTAGTTTCCGAGATATCTATGACATCAACACTATGTTGGATTACTGCAAGACCAAGAAAAACGCGGTGGTAATCGGTGGTGGTTTGTTGGGACTTGAAGCTGCATATGGCCTCAAACAACGCGGGATGAATGTCACGGTTTTACATCTTATGGATCGCATTATGGAGCGCCAATTAGACAGTAAAGCTAGCCAAATGCTACGCCATAGTATTGAACAAAAGGGTATTTCGATTCTCACCGAGGCCAATACTGAAGCATTGGTGGGTGTAGATGGTCATATCACTCAAATTCGCTTGAAAGACGGTACAGTCTTAGAGGCGGATCTTGTGGTTTTTGCAGTCGGTATTCGTCCGAACATGGCACTTGCACAAAGTGCGGGACTGCGCTGTAACCGAGGTGTATTGGTGAATGACACCATGCAGACTTTTGACCCAAGTATTTACGCCGTGGGAGAGTGTATTGAGCATCGTAGCCAGACTTTTGGTTTAGTTGAGCCACTTTGGGGGCAGGCGTTCATTTGTGCCTCACATTTGGCGGAGCATGGCAGCTTAACGTTCAAAGCACCAACTGTTCCAACACAGTTAAAGGTAAGTGGCTGTGATGTGTTCTCAGCGGGTAATTTTGAACCGAAGGATGACTTTGAAGACATCATTTTAAATGATGAAAAACGTCAGATTTATAAACGCATTATTATTCAAAAGGATAAGGTCGTTGGTGCGGTGTTGTTTGGTGATACCGAAGATGGTGTTTGGTATGCAGAACTTATTTCCGATCAAACGCCAATTTCATCAATTCGAAATAAATTGTTATTTGGTAAAGATTTTGCATTAAAAAAAGCAGGGTAAAAACTTCCTCTTGAAAGGAGGGGGATAGATTTTCTGATAGTTAATTTGATACGAGGAAAAGTCATTCACGACTTGTTTGAGGCAGGGTTACTTATGAAAATTAATGTTTCTGCGAGTAAGTTGGGATGAAGGTGGTATGGGACGAGTTTTGTGAATGACAATGGTTTTGCCTACTTTTCCCAAAAGAAAAGTAGGTCGAACCGAAGGTTAATCCTAAATCTAAACACAAAAGAAAAGACGCCGTTGTGAGTGATTCAAAATAAATGAAAGACAAATAGGAGCGAAGCAGAAATGAATAGTATCCCTGTAATGGAACTGCATAGCTCCACAGAAAAAATGATTACAACCACACAAACCACTTGTCCATATTGTGGGGTGGGTTGTGGGGTAACAGCAACTGTTGAAGAAACGGCTTTAGGGCAAAAAGTCTCTGTGGTGGGTGATGCTCAGCATCCATCTAATTTCGGAAAGTTGTGCATTAAAGGCAGTAATTTAGCCGATACCGTAGGTTTAGAAACACGTGTCTTACATCCCATGTTAGGGCGTAAACCGCAACGTGAGGTAAGTTCATGGGATACCGCAACAGATTTAATCGCCAATAAATTTCAACATTATATCGATCAATATGGGCCTGAAAGTATTGCTTTTTATGTCTCAGGTCAACTGCTGACTGAAGACTATTATGTGGTCAATAAATTTGTTAAAGGCTACTTGGGTACGGCCAATATCGACACCAATTCACGGTTGTGTATGTCTTCAGCCGTTGCTGCGCATAAACGTGCTTTTGGGGAAGATTTAGTTCCAGCCAGTTATAGTGATTTTGAACATACGGATATGGTGGTTTTAGTCGGTTCAAATACCGCATGGTGCCATCCAGTATTGTACCAACGCATCATGAAAGCCAAAGAGGAGCGAGATCTTTTTGTCGTCGTGATTGACCCGCGTTTTACTGCAACCTGTGAGGCGGCTGATTTACACTTACCGATTTTACCGGGTCAGGATGTCGCGCTGTTCAATGGTTTATTACAGTATTTAGCAAACAATCATTATACCGATACCGATTTTATTACAAAGCATACTCAAGGCTTAGAACAAGCGCTGGCAAGCAGTGCTTCTGAAGCATCAATAGCGAGTGTGAGCGAACGGACGGGGATTTCTGTTGAAAAATTAACACTTTTTTTTGAAAAATTTGCTCAAACAGAAAAAGTGATGAGCTTATTTTCAATGGGGGTGAATCAGTCTTCACGTGGGGTAGACAAAGCCAATAGTATTACCAACTGTCATTTGTTAACGGGCAAAATTGGGAAATTGGGCGCTGCACCCTTTTCGATGACGGGCCAGCCGAATGCAATGGGTGGACGTGAAGTGGGTGGACTTGCCAATATGTTGGCTGCCCATATGGATTTGGATAACCCACAACATCAACAATTGGTTCAACAGTTTTGGCACAGTCCAACCATTGCAAAGCAAGTGGGTTTAAAAGCCGTCGACCTTTTTGAAGCGGTTGAAAGCGGTAAAATTAAAGCCATTTGGATTATGGCGACCAATCCTGTGGTGAGTTTACCCAATGCTGATCAGGTCAAACGTGCACTAGAGAAATGTGAGTTTGTGGTGGTGTCAGACATTTGTCTAGATACCGATACCACGCAATATGCCGATGTGTTGCTGCCTGCATTGGGTTGGGGTGAAAAAGATGGCACAGTCACCAATTCAGAACGCCGGATTTCCAGACAGCGTGCTTTTTTAGACATTCCAGTCCAAGCACAAGCAGATTGGTGGTCAGTTTCACAAGTGGCGAAAAAATTAGGATTTCAGGGTTTTGACTTTGAAAGTAGTCATGACATTTTCAAAGAACATGCCCAGCTTTCAGCTTATCAAAATGCAGAAATCGATTTACGTTCATCGACTGAAACATTCCGCTATTTCAATTTGGCAGGTCTGACTGATCTTTCATTTGATGACTACCAAGAACTTGAACCGACGCAATGGCCTGTACCCGTACCTTTGAAAAACAGTCAAACCAAACTAAACACTTTTGCCCAATTATTTAAAGATGGTCAGTTTAGTCACCCAGATGGTAAAGCCAAGTTTATTGCAACAACAGCAGTTGGTGCAGTAAATCCAACCAGCAGTGAATATCCATTGGTGCTGAATACAGGACGTATCCGCGATCAATGGCATACCATGACACGTACAGGTTTATCAGCCAATTTAAGTACGCACAAAGCAGAACCTTATTGTGAAATTCACCCAAATGATGCCCTGAAATATGGTTTGAAAGATGGCGAACTGGTAGAGATCAAATCGGCTTGGGGAAATTGCGTGCTGCGAGCTACAGTCAGTGACAATATCCGCCGTGGACAGATTTTTGCACCGATTCACTGGAGTGATCAATTTGCATCAGACGCACGGATTGGCAAAGTGGTGAATCCTGTAGTGGATGCGATTTCGGGAGAACCTGAGTTCAAACATACCCCTGTGATGATTCATCCGTTTTATACGCAATGGCAGGGCGTATTTTATGTCAGAACGGGCTTTGAGCATTTGGTGCAACAAAGTATTGAACAAAGCATTTGGTGGACCAAAATCAAAACGTCCAAAGCTATTCGTTATGAGCTGGCAGACCGTCGACGTTTTACGGAAACCACGGAACAACTCAAAGCTTTATTGCCTTTTGATGATGAAAGTTTTGAATGGCTCAATGTAGAAGATCAAACGGCCCATATCAGTCATAGTGTGGTGTTACAAGATGGACACCTCGTTGCAAGTCTGTATATTGCGCCCAAAGCGTTATTGCCAGATCGAGACTGGGTGGCAAGTCTGTTTAAGCGCGAACGCTTAAGTGCGATGCATCGAAAGGCTTTATTGGCAGGGCAAGCCATGTCAATGACTAATAGTGATGGCCCACTGGTTTGTAGCTGCTTTAAAGTCGGAAAAAATCGCATTATCGATGTCATTAAAGAAAAAAATATCACCCATGAAAAACAAGTCACTGCATGCTTAAAGGCAGGAGGTAATTGCGGTTCTTGCTTACCTGAAATTCGAGGTCTGATCAAAGCTTGTCAAACGGAGGATGTAGAATGAAAAGAAAAATATTCAAACCCGTGAGCTACCCAGAAACTGAAGTTGTCATCTTGGCGGGTGGTCAGGCGCGCCGTATGAATGGCATTAATAAACTCTTGCAAAAATTTGATGATGAAATTCAACTCATCAAAATTCATCAGCAGCTAAAATCACGTGCAACCAAGGTATGGGTCAACAGCCATCGGGATCATTCAATTTATGAGCGGTTGATTCCGTCGATTGGCTTTTTTGAAGATGAGGCAACAGGCTTTCAAGGGCCCTTGATGGGGATGAAAAGTGCATGGACACATGTGCAATCAGACTATGTGCTGTTCGTACCCTGTGATGTAACTTTTATTCCGAAAAAAGTGTTTTCACGGTTACATCAAGCGATGCAACAAGATCCGAACTGTGGTGTCGTTATTGTAGAAATCAATGACCGTGCACTGTATCCGTTTTGTTTGTTAAAACGGAGCAGTTTGCCGACATTGATTCAGCACCTTGAACAAAATCAGCGCAGCTTAAGGCAGTGTTTTGCAGATTTGCACCCACAGGTGGCACGATTTAAAAATCATGCACTGTTTTTTCACAGTATTAACTCGTTGGATGAATTACAACAGCATCGGCAACTCAATTTTTTATAAATATCTCAGATACGGAGAATGGGAGTGTGTGTTGAGAGCAAAAGATGTTGCCATAAACCGATTTGACTGTTTAAATAAAAATCTATAAAAGAACCAAATAAGTATTCGTGTTTATATTAAATTTTTTATAAAACAAAGATTTAGAATATATTTATGGGAGTCGTTATTTTATTTAGATTATAAACGTATGTAGCAGTGATCACTCATTACGGCGGTGAACTGAAAATACTCAAAATGTAAAAAGTGCACAAAGTTGGAACAGTTATTGCAATTTATACTTTAGAAAATAGGGCGTGAAATATGAACTGCACCCACACCGCTCAAAGGACGCATAGGCAAGACAGATGAACAGCATGACCCATGTATCCGCAGTTAGAGTATTCCAAGATCAGTTTGGACGTGAAAAGCGCAAACTACGAATCTCTGTGACGGATCGTTGTAATTTTAAATGCGTCTATTGCATGCCCGAACATCCCGAATGGATGAAAAAGCACGACTTGCTCAGCTTTGAAGAACTCTACCATTTTTGCAAATTTATGGTGCAGCATGGCATTGAGCAAATTCGTATCACGGGTGGTGAACCGTTAATGCGCCAAGGTGTGGTGCATTTTATCGAACAGCTACAAAGCCTAAAAAAACAGGGGCTGAAGCGTATTTCCATGACCACCAATGGTCACTATTTAAAACAATATGCCGCTGCTTTAAAGCAAGCAGGGCTGGATGATTTAAATATTAGTCTAGACAGTCTAGATGCCGAACAATTTCAACACCTCACTAAAAAACAATTACATACAGTGCTGGAAGGAATTCAGGTTGCACAGCAGGTTGGTTTTAACATCAAAATCAATACCGTGCTGATGAAAGGCATCAATGACGATCAAATTGTCCCTTTGGTGCAGTGGGCAAAGCAGCAAAAGGTAGAACTGCGTTTTATTGAGTTTATGCCTTTAGATGGCGATCAAAATTGGTCGCAAGCCGATCTCGTCACTGAACAAGAGATTTTGTCTCAACTCAGCTCGCAATTTACGGTGCAAGTGCTTGAAGGACAAGGCGCCAATCCAGCACGTAGTTATCGGGTAGATGGTGCGAACATTGGGATTATCTCCACCATTAGCAACTCGTTTTGTGGGGAGTGTGATCGACTGCGGTTGAATGCGCAAGGTGAGTTTTATAATTGTCTTTTTGCTAAGCAAGGCTTAAATTTAAAGTCAGATATTCAGCAACTTACTCTGCTCAATCAGCATGAACCCTTTGTTTTAGAGGGGAAACTTTCAACTTATGTTTGGCATAAAGAGCAAGGCTTTCATGCTATTCAAAAACAGCAGTTGCATCAGCCCGTGCGAAAAATCAGTATGCATATGATTGGAGGTTAGGATGACTCAGGAATTAAACAACGTGATTAGAGTGAAGATCGAAGCTTTTGGTGCGATTGAACGGCAGTTACCCCCCAATTTAATGCTGCAATGTGAGCCTGATTCATCGGTTACGGTGATTTTAAAGGATCTCGTTGCTCAATACCCAGATGTCCACACAGTATTGGAGCGCTGTGCCTGTGCAATCGGTGAAGACATTATTCCAAGGCAGACTATTTTAAGTCGAGATTGTACTTTGGTGTTGTTGTCCCCTGTGGCAGGAGGTTGAGATGGACTTAAAACTATTTCCGCGGATTCAAACAGTGACTTTTACCCAAAATGACTTTGATGGCATCCAACATTTTCCTGAGTGTGGTGGCATTGGCATATTCATTGGTACGGTGCGGAATCACCATCAAGGTAAAGCTGTAAAAGCGTTAAAATATACCGCTTATGCACCTGTCGCTGAAAAAATGATTCGTCAAATTGAACAAGAGATCCAATTAAAATATGGCGTGTCCTACGTTCGGGTGGTGCATCGCATTGGTGCTTTAGATATTGGTGATACTGCGATTATTGCAATGGCTTACGCTGCGCACCGCCGTGAAGCCTTTCAAGCCTGTGAGGAAGCGGTAGAACGGGTAAAACATGAAGTTCCTGTATGGAAAGAGGAATTTTATATGGACGGTACCAGTCAGTATGTCGAGGGTTGCTGTATTCGAACAGATCATGAAGCGCCAAAACTTCATAGCCATGAGCATTGCGAGCATGCACATGTTCATCCTTAGCACAGTGCGTCATATAGTGCCAATATTTACCAGTAATCCGTTTAAGATTTGGATAATGGAAATTTAGAAATAGTTGCGTATGAATGAAAAGTGGCGAGATAATTGAAAGAAAAATCTTCTGAAAACTTTATGAAAAATAATGCTTAGGTTAAGATGATCCATTCTTATATTTGAAGTCTTTTGAATCGCTATGCAACCATTTGTTCTATATAACTCAGAGCAACGCAAAAAAGTAGAATTCGTACCTCGTGTTGAGGGGCATATTGATATGTATGTTTGCGGTATGACGGTATATGACTACTGTCATATTGGACATGCGCGCGTGATGGTTGCATTTGACTATATTATTCGCTTCCTGCGTAGCCAAGGTTGGAGCGTTAAATATGTACGTAACATTACCGACATTGACGACAAAATCATTAAACGTGCCAATGAAAATGGAGAGTCGATTACTCAACTGACAGACCGCTTTATTCAAGCGATGAATGAAGATGCTGAAAATCTAGGCTGTTTACATCCAGACGAAGCACCGCGTGCAACAGATTATATTGATCAAATGCAAAGCATGATTGGCAATTTGGTTGAAAAGGGCACAGCTTATCCATCTGCCAATGGTGATGTGTATTTCCAAGTGGAAAAATTCGCTAAATATGGTCGTCTTTCAGGACGTAAATTGGAAGATATGCAAGCGGGTGCATCTGAACGTGTTGATGTTGAAGTTGAGAAAAAACATCCCTTTGACTTTGTACTTTGGAAACATGCCAAAGATAATGAACCTGCATGGGCTTCGCCATGGGGCAAAGGTCGTCCGGGTTGGCACATTGAATGTTCTGCGATGTCGACTTGCTGCCTAGGGAACCATTTTGACATTCATGGTGGTGGTTCGGACCTCATGTTCCCGCACCATGAAAATGAAATTGCACAGTCTGAGGCTTCAACTGGCGAGCAGTATGTCAACTATTGGATGCATGTCGGTTTTATCAACGTTGATGGCGAGAAAATGTCGAAGTCATTGGGCAATTTCTTTACCATTCGTGATGTGATGGATAAGTTCCATCCTGAAGTGATTCGCTACTTCATTGTGTCATCACACTATCGTAGCCCTGTGAACTTCTCTGATGTTGCTTTAAAAGAAGCAAAAACTGCGCTGTCACGTTTCTATCATTCATTCAAAGCTTATCAACAAGCCTATGGTGATACACAAGTCGATACCTTAGATGAAACATTGCTTGAGCGTTTCAATAGTGCCATGCGTGATGACTTCAATACCGCTGAAGCCATTGCGGTATTGTTTGAAGTCAACAAAGAATTGAACCGTGCCGTGAAAGAGCAACAAGCGGAACAAGCGGCGATTTACTATGCAACCTTACGTCATTTAACCAATATTCTAGGTTTGGTTCAGCACAATGTTGAAGAGTTCCTGAAGTCTGATATTGGGCAAGAGGCGTTGGCTTTGTCTGAAGAGCAAATTGAAGATTTGATTCAACAACGTCAAGATGCGAAAAAAGCCAAAGAATTTGCCAAAGCGGATGAAATTCGTCAGTCCTTGTTAGATCAGGGTGTAGTTTTGGAAGACACTCGCCAAGGGACAATCTGGCGCCGTGCTGATTAATTCAGCAATTGCATTATAGAGTGTTGACAGTTTGATGAAACTCTCTATAATGCACATCCATATTGCGGGAATAGCTCAGTTGGTAGAGCACAACCTTGCCAAGGTTGGGGTCGCGAGTTCGAGTCTCGTTTCCCGCTCCAAAATTTAAAAAGCCTCAAGTTTAACTTGGGGTTTTTTTATGCCTGTCATTTGAGTGTGTTGAAAATAATTCATTTAAATGTGAAATTATCTCGGCGTTTCAGCCCATAATTTTGACAAAAATATGCTTAAATTATTCATCTTCATTTGTGAATAAAATTGTGTTTCTTCAACCCCATAGCACTGTAGTACCGACCGAAGCTCGAGACTATCCTGAATGGCATTTGGGACGAGGACGCTATGCACTTTGGTATATTGAAGTGGATGATCCTGTTTTGATCAGCTATCTAACAAAGCTTCGTGAGCAGTTCTCAGATTTACTTTATCAACCAAATCAACGGCAGTTTCATATCACTTTATTTGTTGCAGGTTTTTGGGTAGAGCAGGCAACACAGTCGGATGACTTTAGTCGAGTGCAACTGAATCAGCAGCTTGAACGCCTTAAAAATTTAAAACTAGAATCTTTTCAGTTACAGATGGGTGAATTAAATAGTTTTGAAAGTGCCTTATTTTTAAAAGTAGATGATACCGCAGGCGTGTTGGATCAAATTAGAAAAACATTGCTGCAAACCTCGCAGGAAGTCGCGGCATTGAGTTATTGTCCACATATTACATTAGGTCTATACCGTGAAGCATTGTGTAGTGATCATGTATTGGCACGTATGGCTGAAATTGAAGATATTAGCTATAGCTTAAATGTCTCAAAGCTCACGTTTGGTTTTTATCAGTCCCATGTCTTACAAGGGTCATTGTTTTCACATACACAGATTGAGTTGGGGAATGCGCAATGCAACTGATTTTAGGTGGTGCACGTTCGGGGAAAAGTCGCTTGGCGGAGCAGATTGCACAACAGTTGGCGCAGCCTGTGGTTTATATGGCAACTGCACAAGCCTTGGATGGGGAGATGCAAGCGCGTATTCAACACCATCAGCAACAACGACCCGAAGATTGGGGGCTGTGTGAAGAACCCATTTATCTTGCAGAGCAGTTGGTCAAATTAGATCGCTCAAACCAAACCATTTTGGTCGATTGTCTGACTTTATGGATGAGTAATTTACTGATGCATACTGACCCAGATTTGCAAGTTCAAGAATGCCAGAAGTTGTTAGATGTCGTAGGAAGTTTACAGTCCGAGCTAATTTTAGTGAGCAATGAAACAGGCTTAGGTGTGGTTCCAATGGGACAAATCAGCCGTCGCTTTGTTGATGAAACAGGGCGATTGCATCAGCAGTTAGGTCAAATCGCTCATAAAGTGGTGTTCTGCGTAGCAGGATTTCCAATGATTTTAAAAGGAGAACAAGTGTGAGTTGGTGGTTAGAAGCATGTCAAAGTCCGAGTGAGTCTGTATTGGCTCAAGCCCTAGCACGCCAGTCACAGTTGACCAAACCGACAGGCTCGTTGTCGGAGCTTGAATCGGTTGCAGTGACTTTAGCCAGTTTGCAAAACACTGTAAAACCCAAGATTGACCGTCCATGGATTACGATTTTTGCAGGTGATCATGGGGTGATGGAAGAAAATATTTCTGCCTATCCACAAGCGGTGACGCGTCAAATGTTGCAGAACTTCGCAACTGGCGGGGCGTGTATTAGTGTGGTTGCCAAAGAGTATCAAGCCAAGTTACAAGTCATCGACTGTGGTTCAGTCGGTGAAGCGTATGAATATGTCGGGGTTGAACGCCACTGCATCCGCGCGGGGACGGCGAACTTTGCTCAAACCCAAGCCATGACTGAAGCTGAATGTGAAGCAGCTTTTGCTTTGGGGCAAAAAAGTGTGGAAGATGCCATCGCTTATGGGGCAGATATCTATGTCGCGGGTGAGATGGGCATTGGAAATACCTGTTCAGCCTCAGCTGTCGCTTGTTTTTTATTGGCTGAACCCGCTGAAAAGCTCACGGGTGTTGGAACAGGTATCCGCACAGAACAATTAATACATAAAAAACAGGTGATTGATCAAGCACTTTCACTCCATGCCCAATATGTCGGGAATGATCCGTTTAAAGCCTTATGTGCAGTGGGTGGACTTGAAATCGCAGCTATGACAGCTGCGTATATTCGCTGTGCGCAATTGGGTCTACCGATAGTGGTGGATGGGTTTATCAGTACTGTTTCGGCATTGCTCGCAGTACGCTTAAATCCACAGGTTCGTGCTTGGATGCTCTTTGGGCATCAGTCGGCTGAATATGGTCATGTCCGTTTATTAGAAGAACTTAAAGCGATGCCTTTATTGAAGCTGAATCTGCGTTTAGGTGAAGGCAGCGGTGCAGGAGCTGCACTGGGGTTGATCAAGCTAGCGTGTCGCTTACATAATGAGATGGCAACATTTGCTGAAGCGGCCGTGATTGGTGAGAAAGTTTAAGGATGTTGTATTTAGATTTCCTACGCCACGGCGAAACCAGCTTAAGCCATACTCTACGGGGTAGAACGGATGATGCTTTGACTGCGAAGGGTTGGGCGCAAATGCAGTCTACTATCGCCCAGGCTGAGCAGCTTAGGCAGGCGTGGGATATCATTTATAGCTCACCATTAAAGCGCTGCCGTTTGTTTGCAGAGCAATGGGCGGGGCAAAAACAGCTTCCTTTGTTTATAGAACCGAATTTGCAAGAAATGGATTTTGGGGAATGGGAGGCTCAGTCGACTGAGCGACTCTATCAACTCTACCCAGATGAATTGGCTCAATTTTGGCAAACACCGTTAAGCTTTACCCCGCCTCAGGCGGAAAGTTTATTGACATTTAAAAGTCGTGTTGTCGAATCTATACAGATCTTGACCCAGCAAATGTATGCGCAGGGCTGGACACGCGCATTGATTATTTCCCATGGTGGAGTGATTAAACTCTTAAAATGCCAAGCGCTGAAACAGCATGATAATGATCTTTTAAAAATGTCAGCAGAGTTGGGACAGTTGAACCGCTTTGTATTCGATCAAGGGCAGCTTCAGTTTATTCAAAGTGAGGACGTGTAATGACACCGTTTTGGATTGCATTACAGTTTTTAACGACGTTTCCAGTTCGTCTAAGCGCAATGCCACCGCCTCAGCAAAATGCGCAGGCATTGTTGTTTTATCCTGTGGTGGGTTTGCTTATGGGAGGCATTCTATATGGGATCACCCTGTTATTGCATGCTTTGCCACTTGTGCTGTTAAGCAGTGTGATTCTGGTGTTATGGATTTGGCTGACGGGTGGTTTGCATCTGGATGGTTTAGCCGACACTGCCGATGCTTGGGTCGGTGGTTTTGGCGATAAAGCACGCACACTTGAGATCATGAAAGATCCGAGTTGTGGGCCGATAGGTGTACTCAGTCTTGTCATTGTCTGTATATTAAAATGGTCGGCATTGTATGTGTTATTACAAAAACAGCTGTATACAGCGCTGATCCTCTTTCCTATGTTAGGGCGTCTCGTGCCGCTATTTTTCTTTTTAAGCACAGACTATGTGCGTGCTAAAGGACTCGGCAGCCAGTTGAGCCAACATTTAGCACGGCCAATCGCAATAACAATTTTACTGCTTACGCCTTTGGTGGCTTTGTATTGGGCATGGATTGGTGCTGTGGTGATTGCCACGTTTTATCTGGTACTGTGGTATTTACGATATAAATTTATACAGCGTATTGGCGGTGTGACGGGAGACACTATTGGTGCCAGTATTGAAATGATTGAATTAGCGACATTGTTTAGCTTTGTGGTGGCTACTTTTTATTTCACTTAAGTTAAGGAATAAATAAGAGCTTCTCAGCGTGAAAGGTGTGCAGTCATACGTTGCCGAAAGAAAAAATAATAAAAAGGTAACGAGCTATATGCACTTGAAACAAAGCTCTTCCATCATCAGCAAAACACATTTGTAGATATGTTGTGAAAATCCAAAGATTTCCACGCTAGTTGCTTACAGAGATATGATAAAATTGCGAAAATTATTTTTTATGTGCTGACGTTTCATTTCGTCACACGGTTCAGGTAAAACAACGTTGAATTCTGAAAATATGTCAAATCCCATTGATTTCCAAAAAGTTGCTTTAGAAACACTAGAGATAGAGCGTCAGGCACTCTCGGTACTTGCTAAGCAAATCGATGATCGTTTTAGCCGTGCTTGTGAAATTATCTTAAAGTGCAAAGGTCGCTTAGTCATTACTGGCATGGGTAAATCAGGGCATATTGGTCGAAAAATGGCTGCCACCTTTGCCTCTACAGGTACGCCATCATTCTTTATGCATCCTGGGGAAGCGGGGCATGGTGATTTAGGGATGTTGGTTGCAGGTGATGTGCTGATTGCGATTTCAAACTCGGGCAAGAGTGATGAAATCATGATGCTGATGCCTTTGATCAAATATTTGGGTGTGCCTTTAATTACCATCAGTGGTGATGAGCGTGGGCCGATGCCACAGAATGCTGATGTGGCGCTGACGTTGGGCAATATTCAAGAAGCTTGTCCATTAGGTCTAGCACCAACATCAAGCACAACGGCGACTTTAGCCTTGGGTGATGCATTGGCTGTTGCACTGTTAGATGCACGCGGGTTTACTTCTGATGACTTTGCACGCTCGCATCCTGCGGGTGCTTTGGGTAAACGCTTGTTATTACATGTGAAGCATTTAATGCACACTGGAGACGAACTACCGAAAGTGTCTCCAGATACAGCAATGAACAAAGTTCTGTACGAAATCTCTAACAAACGCCTAGGTTTAACCACAATTGTGGATGACAATGATCATCTATTGGGGATTTTTACTGATGGTGATTTACGCCGTTTGATTGATAAACAACAAGGTTTTGATGTGAACTTGGCGGTGTCTGATGTGATGATTAAGAGCCCGCTGACGATTTCACCGGAAGCACGTGCTGTTGAAGCATTAGAGCGAATGAATGAAAAGAAAATTAACCAATTTGTCGTTGTTGATGAGAGCAATAAAGTCATTGGTGTTTTGAGTATGCATGACCTGATTCAAGCTGGGGTAAATTAAAAAATGGCTTCTTATATTTTGTTAGAACAAGCGCGTTATGTAGAAGCTCTAGTTTTGGATGTTGATGGTATTTTAAGTGATGGTTTTGTGACTTTGACCAACTCGGGGGACGAAATCAAATCTTTCGATATCCGTGATGGCTTAGGTATGAAACTGGTTCAGCAAGCTGGTGTGAAAGTGATTATTATCACAGGACGTAAAAGTCAGATCGTAGAAAAACGGATGTCTGATTTGGGCGTGGACCTTGTTTATCAAGGCCGTGAAGACAAAGGTGTTGCACTGCGCGAGGCTTGTGCAAAATTTGGTATTTCACCCGAGGATTGTTTATACATGGGTGATGACTGGCCGGACCTATCTGCATTTGCCATTGCAGGCATGAAAGTGACCGTGCCAAATGGTCATTTAGAAGTACGTCGCCGTGCCGATTTGGTAACTCAAGCGATGGGTGGACGTGGCGCGGTACGTGAAATCTGCGATATGATTTTACAAGCCAAAGGTGTATACGAAACTTTACTTGAAAAGTACACCGCAGTCCCGCATTAATCTGTATGCATGCATGAGAGTTTAGTTAACATTTATGGATACTAAAGTTTTATATATCACTGCTGTAGCCATTGCGGCTATCAGTAGTGGTTATTACTATTACAGCGGAAAAGGGCAAAAGCTCGAGGTCGATGGTGCACAAAGCATGACCTATTCTGCTGAGCAGATCCAACTGACTCAAACAGATGAGCAGGGTAATTTATACGTCCGCGCAAAAGTAGACCGTCTTGAGCAGGACATGCAAAAGAAGACCTCTAAGTTAGAGAACTTAAATGCTGAGATGTATAAAGATGGAAAAGTGGATGCGACTTTCTATGCCAAGCAAGCCAATGGCATCAACGACAACGAAAAAGTCGTTCTGACAAACCAAGTGGTTGCAAAGAAAATGTTGGATCAAGGTCAGATGCAGTTTGAGACCGCAGAATTGACTGCGCTTCCACAGACGCGTGAACTTGAATCTCAGCATCAAGTGGTTGTTACGACACCGCAAGCAGAATTTGTTAGTCAGGGCTTAAAAGCGAATTTAAATACGGGTCAATATGACTTTTTCCATATTCGAGGGAAGTATGAACCATAATCCAAAATTTTCTATTTCGAAAACTTTCCTCAAGCAAACACTTGCACTGAGTTTAGGTGTGGCTGTTTCAACTTTTGCTTTAGCACTGCCAAGTGACCGTAGTAAAGCGATTTCGCTGGTGGCAGATCGAGCAACGTTTAATGAAAAAACGGGTGTAACGACGTACACAGGCAATGTCATCATTGAACAGGGTACGATGAAACTACAAGCAGATTCAATTGTTGCCAATTTAAATCAAACCCGCCAAATTAGCACCATTACGGCCAATGGTAAGCCTGCACGTTTCCAGCAGCAAGTCAGTACCAATAAAGGTATTGCCAAAGGTCAGGCGCAAAAAATTATTTATAATGCAGAAACAGGCATTATTACCTTATCAGGCAGCGCACTTCTAGAACAAGATGGTGCCAGTATTCGCGGTAATACATTACGTTATAGTATGAACAAAGGTGATATCGAAGCGATTGGTACACCAAACAGCAGTGGTTCGTCGAGTGGTCGTGTTCAAATTGTGATCCCACCTTCAGGGTCTCAATCCTTCCCAGGAGCGCGTGACTAATGGAGCAAACTCTCAATCAGCCACAAACCCTATGTATTAAGCATCTCGCGAAAAACTACAGTAAGCGTTGGGTAGTGAAAGATGTATCTTTTAGCATGCAAAGCGGACAAATCGTAGGTTTACTTGGCCCTAATGGTGCAGGGAAAACCACCAGTTTCTATATGGTGGTTGGACTGGTGCGTATGGACAAAGGTGAAATTCATCTTGATGACCTAGACATGTCTGATTTGGCCATGCATGAACGTGCGCGTAAAGGCATTGGTTACTTACCTCAAGAAGCATCAATTTTTAGAAAACTCACTATTTCTGAAAATATTATGTCGATTTTGGAAACGCGCAAAGATCTAAATAAAGAACAACGTAAACAGCGTCTGCATGAATTGCTGGCCGATTTCAAAATTAGCCATATTAAAGATTCATTGGGTATGAGTGTGTCTGGTGGTGAACGTCGTCGTGCTGAAATTGCGCGTGCGCTGGCAGCCGATCCAAAATTTATGTTGCTCGATGAACCTTTTGCTGGGGTTGATCCAATTTCCGTGGGCGACATTAAAGATATTATTCGTACCCTAAAAGACCGTGGTATTGGCGTTCTTATTACGGATCATAACGTTCGTGAGACTTTGGCGATTTGTGAACGTGCTTATATCGTGAGTGAGGGTGCGGTGATTGCTGAAGGTTCTCCAGATGAAATCTTAGCCAATGAAACCGTGCGTCAAGTTTACCTTGGTGATGACTTCACTGTATAAGATTATTCTGCGCCAATGAAAAGAGTTGGCGCAGATTTCCCTCCCATATGTTTAATCCATCGCTTTGCATTGAATTAATAACAGGGCATCCCCTTATACTCAAACTGTGTGCTCTGCCATCCTTTTGAAATCGCTTTTTTTAGCATGCTACATAAGATGCATATCTGTTTATTTTGTATGGGCTTAAAGCGAAAAGCCATTTTCATACGATAGTTGATTGAAAATACGTTATAATTTTTTGTGAAATTTTTAAAAACTACGCTATGCCATTTACCATCTCTAGTTTAGTGAGCTATGAAGAAGACATTAAAAAAAGTCGTTTTCAAGCTTTTGCTGTGCCTGTAGAAAATGAACAAGCTGTTAAAGATTTTCTAGAGCAATATAAAGATATCAGTACCACGCATCAGTGCTGGGCATGGAAAATTGGCCACAATGTTCGTTTTAATGATGACGGTGAACCCTCAGGTACTGCAGGTCGTCCTATTTTAGCGACCATTGAAGGCAATGAACTGACCAATGTTTTGGTTTTGGTCAATCGTTGGTATGGTGGTGTCAAGCTAGGCACAGGCGGGCTGGTACGTGCTTATGGTGGAACTGCAGGACAGTGTTTACTGTTGGCTGAAAAAATAGAACTCATTGAGAAGAAAAAAGTGCATTTTGCCTGCCAATTTAATGAATGGGCAATTTTCCAGTACGAGCTGAATAGCCAGCAGATTGAATTTAATGAGCAATATACTGCGGATGGCGTGCTTGTGGAGGCATTATTACAAGTGCATCAGATTGAAGCGCTCAGACTTAAAATACAAGACGTAACCCGTGGACGTGAAGCGTTAAAAATTGTGGATGACCATTATGACTGATCCCTTATTAAAATATCGTGAGCAGCATAAGCATCGATTAAGCTATATGCCCTGGTTGTATTGGTCGCTCAAGCCTAAAAACCGTGTGTGGGCTGAAGCATGGCAGCAAGAATACCAAGCTTATCTAATGGAAATGGAAACAGTTGAAATTGGTCAAAACTGTTTTATTTCTCCATTGGCACACATTTTTGCAGAGCCTGGTCGCAAAATTGTCATTGGCGACAACACGTTTATTGCTGCCGATTGTACTTTGCATGGGCCTTTAGAGATTGGCAACGAAGTCGCGATCAACCACCATTGTATTTTAGATGGTGGTCGTGTGGGGATTAAGTTACATGATCAAGTGCGTATTGCGGCTTATTGTCACTTATATGCCTTTGACCATGGTATGGCACTTAGCGATCCGATTTATCAACAGCCTGTGCGTTCACAAGGTATAGAAATTGGTCGGGATGTTTGGTTGGGTGCACATGTGGGTGTGAAAGATGGGGTGAAAATTGGTGCACATGCTGTGGTGGGGATGAATAGCATGGTAACCAAAGATATCGCCGAGCAATCGATTGTTGCTGGCAATCCTGCACAGTTTATCCGTTTACGTGATTAAGACATCAAAGAATATTGAACATTTATCAATACTTAATTACATAAAAACCTGCCATCAAAAAAAAAGATATGCTAAGTTTAGAACAACAATGAGACCTTATACCAAATGCGGTGTAATGAGAGGCGATAATGAAACGAGTCATTGCATGTATTGATTCTTCCCCTTGTATCAATGCCCTAGCAGAAGCTGCGGCGTGGATCGCAAAGCAGACGGGGCGGGAATTGGTCCTTTTACAAGTTTTGGATTATTATCCTGCAAGTTATCACTTAGGTGAAATTAGTGGGGTAATTGGATTTGAAAGCAATGCAATGTTGCTCAAAGAACTGGCTGAATTAGAGCAAAAACAAAGCGAACTTGCGCTCAGTTATAGCAATAATTTACTCGATCATATTTCTAAACTCATTCTCGAAACGCATGGCCTACATACAACGCATATTCAAGAAAAGGGTGACTTTCTAGAGCAAAGTTTTAACTTATTGCATGAAGATGACATTGTGGTGATTGGCCGTGTGGGTGAGAAATCGGCTGAACGCAATAAACCATTGGGCAGTAATGTTGAAAACTTTATCCGTGGTGCAAACTGTACCGTCATGACGGTAGGTGATAGCTTTAAGCCACCTACGCGCTTTATCTTTGCCTATGAGTATTCACCGACCTGTGTGAAGATGATGAAGCGGATTGCGCAAAGTGATCTACTGCGCCTCTTACAATGCCATTTAGTCTATGTCGGTGACCACCCTGAAATTTTAAGAGAGCCTGAACAGTATTTGAAAGATGCGAATTTGGATGTGATTACAGAATATCGTTATGGCGACGTGGCTGAAAATATTCTGGAATACCAAAATGAGCATGGCATACAACTGATTGTGCTCGGTGCGTTCAGCCACAGTAAAATTCATCAGTTCTTCTTGGGTAGCATTGCAACCACCATTTTTAGGAATGCTAAAGTTCCCTTATTGGTGGCCCGTTAATTTAGAGTGATTTCTCTAAATTGGAACTGTTTTATCCATAGTTATCCGCATTAATTGTGGATAACTATATGGACAGTAAATGTAAGTTTATAATTTATATAAGCTTAAATTAATCGATTGTTTTTTAATCTAAGTTTTAGCTTATTTTACAATAGCTAAGGCAAATCCATCATGTCCTTTGCTACCAACAGTTTGAAGTGCGGTGCACGACAAAATTTTCGGATGGTTTTGCATCGCTTTGAACATATTTCGAATCCCTTCAATACTTGGTTTATGATTTTCAGGATTGATAATATCGCCTGCACGAATCACGTTATCGAGGAAAATCAAAGTACCTGAATGCGATAGGTTGAGGCTTAATTCCAAATACTCTGGGTAGCTTTGTTTATCGGCATCAATGAAAATAAAGTCGAAAGGTTCAATGTCTGCAGGCAGTGATTTAAGGATATCTGCTGCACGTCCACATTTGAGTTCAATGGTTTGTTTGAGCTGAGCTTTGTCGATATTTTCTTGGCCCATCGCGGCATGAGTATCACGACCTTCAATCGTTAAAATATAACCATCTTCAGGTAAGGCGCGCGCTAACCACATGGTGCTATAGGCAGCAAAAGTGCCGAGTTCAAGTACACGTTTGCATTGATTCATTTGAATCAGCATTTGTAAAAGCATGCCTTGGTTCGGTGCAACAGCTAAGTGATCTGGAAAACCATGCTTCTCTGTATTTTCTAAAGTTTGCAGTAGAATGGGGTCTTCAGGAATTAAATGTGCATCGATATAGTTATCAATCTCTGTCCACATTTGTTGCATAGCATGTTCACCTTGGTTGCGATGTGGAGCATTTTAAACTTTTATTTTCAGAGTGCAATTTTTCCGACCATATTTGTTAAAATCAATGCTCAAAAAAAGAGGTCATATTGACCTCTTTTAATTTTTAAAAATTAGTAACTACACATCGAAGAATTGCGACTGAGGTCTGGGCCCCATGTACGATATCCTTGGGTATCAATGTGAATCTGACCAGAAGCATATAAACCTAAGCCCATGTTCAAGCTCTGACCATGTTGGGTCCAAAATTGGCATAGACGATATTTTGTATTTTCAATATAAGCATAATCTTCAGGTTGTGGGTTTTCAGACCCAATTCGAAAATCGATGGCAGAATTGAATAAGTGGCGTGATGAGTTTGCACCGCCTGCACATTGGTTTAAAGGCAGGTCACGATAAACCGAAGTGACTTCAAAATCAGTCAGTACTTTGGCTGCAACTAAATATTTAAATACTTTTAAAGTTGCAATTTGGTTTTTCCAAAGTTCACGATTTGGGATCATATATTGTGAACGACCACATTTTTGCCAGTCACGTGCTGTTCTGAGCAGTTCAAAGCTTGGGATGATATTTCCCACACCATTGCGTTCAAGAAAAACTTCATACTCACGTACGCGTGCTAGCGTGTCACCGACAGACATCCAAGCATTGTAGGTATAAGGAATAATTTTAGGTGGAGCAGGGCGGTCAAAACTAATTTTCTCTTGTGGGATAAAAATACGTTTTCCATCAGGAGTTGTGATGGTCTGGCCTTTGTGGGATGAAGTCGTACAGCCAATCATCACCAAGGGGATTATGCTAACCGCAAATAATCCCTTTAAAAATTTCTTCATTATAGAAATCAAATATTTAAAAAATACGCCTATTATTTTAATCCAAATTTGTGTGGAAAAATTGGAAAAATTGCAATCAAATGTGTGTTTTAGGTATAAAAAAAGATCAGCTTATGCTGATCTTTTTCTGGCTTACTTTTCTAAGTATTGTAACTTATCTGCTTTACCGTTCCATTCTTCACGGTCAGCAGGTTGGTCTCCAATCTGGGTAATGTTTGGCCAAGTTTGTGATAACTCAGCATTTAGTTCAATAAATACTTCTTGACCTTCTGGCAGTTCATCTTCAGAGAAAATTGCATTTGCTGGACATTCAGGTTCACACAGTGCGCAATCGATACATTCGTCTGGATTGATCACTAGAAAGTTTGGACCTTCATAGAAACAGTCTACTGGACAAACTTCTACGCAGTCTTGATATTTACATTTAATACAATTTTCAGTGACAACAAAGGTCATGGCGAAGGCTACCTAAAAATATGGTTCTAATAACTAATGTGTATTTTAGGCAAAAACAGCACCAACTAACAATTGCTTTTATTGATATTTGTTATATGCACGGCTGTTAAATTTGATAAAAACTGAACATTCTGCTGAAAATTGCTTTTTACAATAAAAAAGACCGTCATTTTGACGGTCTAGACGGTTTACAAAAATAGAAAACTACTATGAATGTAGCTGATCTTTCAATGCATAAAGCTGCTGTAAGGCTTCACGTGGACTTAAGTTATCGACATCAATGCTCTTGAGTAGTTCAAGTGCGGCAGAAGGCTTCTCAATTTCGACCACACGTTCAATGATTTCAAGTTCAGGTGTTTCTATCGCGGCAAACAAATCATTTTGAACGACTTTAGGTTTTTGCAGTTGTTGCTTCTCTAAAATTTTCAGACGATTTTGTGCTTCTTTGATCACACTGGCAGGAATACCCGCCAATTTTGCTACCTGTAAGCCGTGACTTTGGCTCGCTGGCCCATGTTGGACTTTATGTAACAAAATGAGGTTGCCATTGAGTTCTTTTGCGGTGACATGGTAGTTATCAATAGCAGTTTCTTTGGCTAGCTCGGTTAGTTCAAAGTAATGTGTGGCAAATAAACATAAGCATTTAATGCGTTTGGTTAAGTCAAGTACGCAAGCCCATGCCAAGGATAAACCATCATAGGTACTGGTGCCACGACCAACTTCATCCATCAGAACCAGCGACTGATTGGTTGCATGATGTAGGATTTGCGAGGTCTCAGTCATTTCCACCATAAAGGTCGATTTGCCTGTAGATAGGTCGTCCGCAGAACCAATACGGGTAAAGATTCGATCAATAGGACCTAAGACTGCTGATTGGGCTGGTACATATGAGCCACAATAGGCCAATAGGCTAATTAAAGCCGTTTGACGCATAAAGGTTGATTTACCGCCCATGTTAGGACCCGTAATAATGGCCATGCGGTGGTTAAAATCAAGTGTCGTGTCATTCGGTGTAAATGAGGCTTTGTTCAAAGCCTCAACCACTGGATGACGTCCCGCAATAATTTTAACCCCAATTTCTGGGCTATACTCAGGACGTGACCAATTGCGTAAGCGAGCCTGATGTGCAAAGTTGGCTAAGAGGTCGATTTGCGCAATAGCACTACTCATCATTTGTAAATGACCAATGTCGGCGCGGAGTTCATCTAAAAGCATTTCGAACAGCATTTTTTCGCGGGCTAATGCGCGGGACTCACTCGAAAGCACTTTGTCTTCAAAGGTTTTCAGCTCAGGCGTGATATAACGCTCAGCATTTTTCAAGGTTTGACGACGAATGTAGTGATCAGGTGCTTGCTCGGCTTGTGCACGGGTCAGTTCAATGTAATACCCACTGACACGGTTATAGCCAATTTTTAAGGTCGAAATTCCAGTATTTTGACGTTCTTGAATTTCAAGGTCGATCAAGTACTGTCCTGCATGATCGCGAATTTTACGGAGTTCATCCAGTTCATGATCGAAACCTTCGGCTATCACATTTCCATCCCGTAAAAGCACAGGTGGATGTTCAACAATGGCAGACATTAAACGTTGATGTAAGCCATGGAAATCACCTAATTCCTCATTCAATTGGGTAATTAGAGCGGACTGCTTGCTTTGAATCACGGGTTGAATGGCATGACGTAAATAAGGGATTTGTGCACAAGCTTGGCGCAGTTGCACTAAGTCGCGTGGACGGGCACTACCTAAAGCCACCCGACTGAGGACACGTTCAATGTCTCCAATCTCTTTTAATACTAAACGGACTGGCGATTCGTGGTAGCCATCCACAAGACTCTTGGTGGCATCTAAACGTGCGTCTAAGAGCTTGGTGTCACGTAACGGTTGCATCAGTGTACGACTAAGTAAACGTCCACCCATTGCAGTTTGACAGTCATTGATGAGTTGGAATAATGACGTGCCGTGTTCAAACAGAGGCTCAACCAGCTCTAAGTTTCTACGCGTCACAGGATCAAGCGCAATGAAATCACTGCTTTGTTCTAGTTGAATTGAGCGAATATGCGGCAAGGCAGTCTTTTGCGTTTCTTTGGCATAATGAATCAGCGATGCTGCTGCTGCTTTGGCAAGCGGAAAATGGTCAATACCGAAACCAGCTAAAGTCGATACTGCAAACTGATCACATAAGGTTTTTTGTGCATTGTTTAAATTAAAGTCGACATTTGGACGGCGTGTCACAGGGCAGTCGAGCAGTTTTTTAATGTGTTCAATGATGTTGGGGTCGACAATATTTTCATCGACCAAAATTTCACTTGGCATGAGGCGAGACAGTTCAATGCCGAGTTGCTCAAGCTGAAACTCTTGTTGCTGAACTTTAAATAAACCTGCACTTAAATCTAACAGCGCAATACCAATTTCATTTTGTTGTACGCAAAGCGCCACAAGGTTTGAACTTTGATGTGCCGTCAGTAAGGCATCGTCAGTCAGCGTACCTGGTGTAATAATCCGGACAACGCCACGTTCAACAGGGGCCTTACCTGTAACTTCACCAATTTGCTCGCAAATAACGACGGTTTCGCCTTTTTTCACCAAGCGAGCAAGGTAGCCTTCAGCTGCATGGTAAGGAACACCTGCCATAGGGATGGGTTGACCATTGGCTTTGCCACGATGGGTCAGGGTAATTCCGAGAAGTTTAGCGGCCTTATGTGCATCTTCAAAAAATAGCTCGTAGAAGTCACCCATACGATAGAACATCAAAGAGTGCGGATGTTGCATTTTGACGCCCATGTACTGTTGCATCATGGGAGTGAGGGTGGACAAATCAGTTATGATTCCCGAATTGCTCATGTAGGTGAAATCCTTAAATCTTTGAAAATGCACAATATAAAAATAGACCGAGCGACACCGCTTACCGTGTGTATTTATGCGCTATGAACAGCTATTGTATGAATGGCAATATCTTAGCAAAATTGAAAACGACTAAACAATAAATCATCTATAAAGCGAACAGTTGTTAAACAGCCAAGTGATTATTGCTGTATGCGTTAGCGTAAAGCAAAAATAAAAGAGCCTAAACATCTGTTTAGGCTTTTAAAGATTTAAGGTTTATACAGACCGAGTTCAGTCAGGTGCAACCGCAGGATACGACGTAACTCAAGAACGGCTTCAGGCGTTTCTTGAATAGAATGTCCACCTTTAATAATCTTCTCAGACAATGCACCATCTAGATGGGCACTCGTATAAGGCACGACATCGTCTGTAATGATATTGAGGTCATCACTTTTGGTCGCATTCCCCATGATACTGTGGAATTTCATGCCTTTGTATGGAACGACATTTTTCGTTAATCGAGTGAAGTTAGAGTTCTTGCTGAGATCACTTGGCCCATTTTGAATGAGTCCATTATCGACATCTTTAATGAAGGCTTGTAGGTCAGGGTCACTACTTTGTATAACATCGGTCAGTGCCCCCAAAAACGCACCTGGTAGACGAATAACTTTACGTGCCGCAAGGGTAAACCAGCGGTCAGCAAACTCTGTCCCACGATGTGGCGCTGCCAAGAAAATGGCCCGACTAAAGTTTGGAATCGGTTGAATGTCGAGGCGCGATTTAAACAGAGGGTCATTTTTAAATTGTTGCACACGTCGATTAGGTAGCAGTTTCATTGCCGCAGGGGTTAAGTCAGCATCGCTTACCAAAAGCCGCGCAATAATGCCGCCCATACTATGACCAACTAACACTGCATCCTTTTTGGCAGGCGCTTTACTGTCGACCAAATTAAAACTTTGTTGAATGATTGCATAGATTTGGAAACGACTTTCCAAAATTGGCATATTGGTCGAGTAGAACACTTGCCAGACTTGATAGTGTTCACGCAGCACAGGATCGCCCATGACATCATTCGTCAAACGAATCCATGCCTCTGGACTACTGGCTAGTCCGTGAACGAGCACCACTACTTTTTTATTTGGGTTGTACGGCTCAAGCATGTATAGGTGCGGCATGGTGAGGCGTGCATCACGATCAATCAGTGATAAATACGCTGCTTTACCTAAATTGTTTTGTGCCAACCATAAGCCATAAGGTGCAGAAAAGTTTGCAGCAAGAGGGTAACTTTTGCCTGCAATTTTCGCAGATTCAAACTTGTAGGGATCATAAGCTGAGATTTCAAACTCAGGGTTGTTTAAGATCTCATCGATACTGGATGCAGAGCGTGGCTGTGCAGTAATGGTCGCCGCTAAATAACGGGCATTGTGAATGTTGGGATTACGACCATTTGTATACTGATAATGTAGTGGGTCGACAATATATTTGGCTTTTTCAGGTGAGGTGTCATTGTGCTCAGGTGGGAGGACAATCAGAAACTCTGAACCAAAACCATCGCGACGTGTGATAGAGCGCAGACCTGAAAAGTTCATATTGTAAGTTGACATTAGTTGTTCAACTTGACGGTTTTTTAGAAGTGGGTAGTTGTCATAATTAATACGGTAAATACTTTGCCCCACTTTGATTTGATTGCCGACTTCTGCTGGTCCATGGCGTAGTCCATAACTATGTACAAGTTTAGCGATAGCTTGGTTATAAAAGTCACGGAGTTGGACTTGTCGGTTATCAAAAATACGATCTTGGGGGCCACGTTTGGTGTTAAACATGTATGCATAACTGTAGCGAATACTTTTATCCAACATGCCGAGTTGTTGATCTAGGCAGCTTTGGTAGTTTTGTTTTTGTAGCGCTTTTTTTTCTTCAGACTGGGTCTTGGCTAAAATACTCACTTTACAGGCAGATGATTTTTCTAAGGAAATTGCTTTAGCGAGATACAGTTCGCTGGCAGTAGAGAGGAGCTGTTCATCCTGAATTTGTGGAATTTGTCTGAGTTCGCTGACACATTCTTCAGGTTGCTCTGAACAGATTTTGGCTTCTCGACCTGTCATGGACAGCACGTTTAGACTCGCTTCACTGAGCTTATCCCGCGTTAAAATACTTTCACGTTCATTGGTAATCGTGACGTTCAGTGATTGATTTTTCACACTGACCACTTGGCAACCACTCAAGAGCGAAAATAGAGTGGTTACCATCAAGGTGCTACGGATGTATTTAGGCATAAAAAGCGTCGACTACCGTTTATTCTTTTGAATTTTTTAAATCATACGATAATTCTCGGATTTATCAATTCGCCTAAAATAAAAATAGACCGAAAATTCGGTCTATTTTTAGGTACATCAGAAGTGATGGAATTATTTTGCAGTATTTAGAACTTGCCAAACATTCCAACGACCTTGTTTTTCAATTTCATTAATCAAGCGATCTGTAACTTCGGCTTCTTGTGGATATTTCAGCTTGTAGTTTTTCAAGGTTTGCACCGCATTTTTCTTTTGTTCCATTGCGATGTAGTTATTTGCTGTCGCTAAATATGCTTCTTGAACACCAGCTTTCATTGCTTTATCGAGGTATGGCATTGCTTCGCGTTGACCACCACCTTCAGACAAAGCAAAACCGAACCAGAAGTTTGCTTCAGGGTCTTCTTGGTTAATTTTTAAAATACGCTGTGCATAAGCCAAAGACTTGGTGGTATAGACTGAACCAAGGTCTAAATTACGTGCCATAACGCTGGCTTTGAATGCACGGACCAGTACATCAAATGAAGCATTGTCTTTTGATGCTAACGTATCAAGCTGTTGTGTCACTTCTTTTAGTTTTAACTCAAAACCTTTACGTTCTTGGCGTTCTGTAAAACGTGGTGGGTAGTGACGGGCTTTGCCTTCAACCAACTGTAAGAAGTCATCAATTTCAGTAATGTCGACTTCATTGTCGCCTGCCAGTACGGCAAACTTTAATTGACGGTCTTTGCTGTTTATGGTTGGAATAATCAGTTTATTGGTGTCTAAAACCATTTTTTTAGATGGATCGTCAGAGCGAGTCACTTCCATTTTTGTTACAGGCTGAGCCGCTGCATTTTTTAAGTTAATTTCAAATGGAGGTGGCGCATCATAATTAAATGGATTGAGTGCATAAAATGGTGCAGTTAATTCAGGCTCTGTAAAAACGATGGTATCGTTGTTATTCTTCGTTGGGTTTGAGCTACACGCTGTTAAAAACGAGACAGCAAGAACAGCAACCGCTAAGGGTTTAAGCATCATAAGGTTCATCCATTCATTATTTTAAGAAGTGGTATAAAAGGCATGTTCGTCAGTCTAAAAAAACTCTGATGAACATGCAAGGTTTGCTATAGGCAGGTTTTCAAAAACTAACACTTTTCATGTTTAGTCATTGGATGGCAGGCTTTGAGCTTCACATTCGCGGCGTACATCTTCCAAAATTTTCAATTCTTCAGCACTAAAGGGTTGTTCATTTTGTTGTTGCTTTTTAAAAGTTGGATCAAGCAAAGACAAACGTTGGCATAGGGTGCTCATCCGTTTCTCATTCAGCTGAATGCGGTCAAGTAGAACACGCATACCTTCAAGAATTGGATCAGACTGATCTTGCGTTGCAGCATAAGGTTGGAAACCAATACTTTCTGCATAATTGCGACGACGTGTTTCTGCTTCATCTTTTGGTTTATCTTTAGAAATAAAGCGTGCAGGGTTACCAACTGCGGTGGTGTCGGCTGGAACAGCTTTGGTGACGACTGCATTTGAGCCGACTTTCGCATTTTTACCGACAGTAAAAGGGCCTAAAATTTTAGCACCAGCACCCACCACCACGCCGTCTTCTAAGGTCGGGTGACGTTTGCCTTTATTCCATGTGGTTCCACCTAAAGTGACACCGTGATATAGGGTCACATCGTCACCAATTTCAGCGGTTTCACCAATCACGACGCCCATGCCATGGTCAATAAAAAAACGACGACCAATTTTAGCACCTGGGTGAATTTCAATACCTGTTGCAAATCGGCTAAAAGAAGACAATAAACGTGCTGAGCCTTTACATTCTTTTTTCCATAACTCATGCGCCATACGGTGCATAATCAAAGCATGAATACCTGGATATGTGGTCAGAACTTCTAAAGTGTTTCGTGCCGCAGGATCGCGCGCGAATACAGCTTGTATATCTTCTTTGAGCTGTTTAAGCATTAGATTGATCCTCTGTTTGATCCGTATTTGACTTTTTCCATGTGCCATTATTTAAAGCTTGTACTCGACTAAAAATACCACGAAGTAAATGATATTCCATACGATCTAATTGTATACGTCCAAAAAGACGACGCAAGCGTAAAGGCAGTAACCGAGGATTTTTTGGATCTAAAAATTCAATCTCGGCCAACATTTTTTCAATGTGCGGGTAGAACTGTTCCATTTGCTCATGTGTGACCAAAGGCTCATCCCACTGCATAGACTCTGTATCTGTTACAGGCATGGTTGCAGCTTCATCTTCAGTGCTTTCCACACTAGCCAGTGTGGCCATACGCATTTCATAACAAATCACTTGAATGGCTTGAGCCACATTTAGTACACCATAGTCTGTATTTACAGGAATGGTGACATGGTAGTTGGCCATGGCAAGTTCTTCGTTGGTTAGCCCGCGGTCTTCACGGCCAAATACAACAGCAACCTCTTGCTGATCATTCACCACTGCTGAAATTGATTTTTCAGCTGCGGGACGTGCGTCTAGCAAAGGCCAAGGAATGGTACGACTACGCGCACTGGTACCAAACACTAAATGGCAGTCTTTGATGGCATCGGCAAGGGTTTCAACGATTTCAATCTGCTCGATTAAATCAGTTGCACCCGCAGCTAAAGCATCTATATCCGGATGTGGATAGGTTTTTGGCGCAACCAACACCAGCTTTGAGAGTCCCATTGTTTTCATGGCGCGCAGTGCGCTACCAATGTTCGCAGGGAGTGTGGTATTGACCATGACAATACGCACATGGGAGAGATGCGCTGAAACAGCGGCATTGTCAAATTGGCTCATGATTTTTCCAATGAATCTTTAAAATTTAAATAATTAAGAGAACTGACCGACTTCAGCTTGATATAAGTCCATGGCATCATCCATGCTCATATCCGCAGGGGGCGGTGGTACATCTACAGGTTTGGCTTCTTCATAGCTCACCGCTTTGGCTGCTTTGGATTTGACTTGATATTCCACATGAAGATTTTCTTTACCAAAATAGTCACGCAGTTTAGAAAGTAGTTCATCCAGCGGTGCCACTTTCCAATTGATCCCTAAGTGCAATTCAGCCGTGGCATACGGGTAGTCCAACAGCAATTGCAGCGGAATGTGATTACACATATCGACATTACAAAAGGGTGCAAGTATATTTTTTAAATCTTGACTCAGTGTTTTTGTACTATGTGTTGGGTCGAGACGAATTTGAATACAGTTGGCGCGTTTTTGACGAATTTCATTCAGAGTAAATGCTTTGGTTAAGCGTCCCATTGGACGGTCAAAACCTTCACGCTCGTAAATTTCGCCTTCAATTACCACGACTTTTTCATTTTGAATGATGTCTTTAAAACGCATAAAGCGTTCATGATTCGCAGAGACTTCAATTCGTGAGGTACCATCATCCAACGTCACCATCATTCGGTTCGGGAAGTTAGCTACATCAACCACGAGACCTGCAAAAACCGTAGTAACACCACGACGGGTTGGGGTAAGTTCATTAATTTTATTCGGAATAAACGCTTTCAACTCAGTGCGATAAACATCGATTGGGTGGCCGGTTAAATACAAACCTAGGGTGTCTTTCTCACCTTTGAGACGGACTTCATCTGACCAAGGTTTAACGGGTTTAGCGGGTTTACGTTGTACTTCTTCAACCTCACCAAACAAGTCCATGATGCCTGTTTCACGGTTTGAGCGAGCTTGTTCAGCCGCTTGTACTGCTTCAGGTAATTGCGCCATTAGACTTGAGCGTTCAATGCCGAGACAGTCTAAAGCACCTGATCGAATCAACGCTTCTAAAGTCCGCTTATTAATTTTTTTCAGATCAATACGATGGCAGAAATCAAATAAGTCACGATACGGCCCATCTTGAATACGCGAGTCAATAACCGACTGCATCGCCGCTTCACCGACGCCTTTAATTGCACCGAGCCCATAGACGATCGTTTTGTCGTCCGAAGCATGGAATTGATAGATAGACATATTGACCGAAGGCGGCAATACCTCTATATCGTTGTGTCGACAGTCATCAATCAAGAACACCACGTTATCGGTGTTTTGCATTTCCGATGACATCACCGCTGCTAAGAATTCAGCTGGATAATGCGCTTTGAGCCATGCAGTTTGATAAGCTACAAGGGCATAGGCTGCGGCATGTGATTTGTTAAAACCATAACCTGCGAACTTTTCCATATAGTCAAAGATATGGTTGGCAGTGGCTTCATCAATGTCTTTTTTCGCTGCTCCTTCCGTGAAAATTTGGCGCTGTTTGACCATTTCTTCGGGCTTTTTCTTACCCATCGCACGACGAAGTAAGTCCGCGCCACCCAAGCTATAGCCCGCACAATACTGTGCTGCCTGCATGACCTGTTCTTGGTAAACCATAATGCCGTAAGTCGGCTCAAGTACACCTTCAAGTAGGGGGTGAAGATACTCAAACTCGCCACCATGCATACGGTGGATAAAGTCTGGAATCAGGTCCATCGGACCCGGACGGTAAAGGGATACGAAGGCGATAATTTCTTCAAATTTGCTTGGACGTGCTTCTTTGAGCATTTTTTTCATGCCCACGGATTCAAACTGGAAGACCGCTGTGGTGTTGGCATTGGCAAAGATAAGGTATGCATCTTTGTCATCAAGCGGAATGAACGCAATGTCTAAAGGCACATCTAGCTGAATGCGCTTATTGATATTCTTAACGGCATCTTCAATGACCGTTAAGTTACGTAGACCCAAGAAGTCGAACTTCACTAGACCTGCCGATTCAACATCGTCTTTATCGTACTGCGCAACACGGCCTGTACCATCGGCATCACACAAAACAGCAGAGAAGTCGGTAATCTTGGTCGGAGAAATAACCACACCACCTGCGTGTTTACCTGTGTTACGGGTAATACCTTCGAGTTTGAGTGCCATTTCCCAAATTTCAGCCGCATCGTCATTGTCTGGGTTAGATGGGTTGGTCACTATGTCTTTTAGTTGAGGCTCTGCTTCAATGGATTCTTCGAGACTTAAACCTAAAGGTTTGGTCGGAATCATTTTTGAGATTCGGTCTGCCAAACCATAAGATTTACTCAAGACACGCGCCACATCACGAATGGCACCTTTGGCTGCCATAGTACCGAAAGTAGCAATTTGTGATACTGCATCGCGTCCGTATGTACGCGCCACATAGTCAATCACACGATCACGACCAGCAATACAAAAATCGACGTCGAAATCGGGCATTGAAACACGTTCAGGGTTTAAGAAACGTTCGAACAGCAGCCCATATGGGAGAGGATCGAGATCCGTAATTTTTAAGCTGTAGGCAACAAGTGAACCTGCACCTGAACCACGGCCTGGACCAACGGGAACGCCATTACCTTTGGACCATTGGATGAAGTCCATGACAATCAAGAAGTAGCCCGGGAAACCCATTTTAAGAATGGTACCGATTTCATACTCTAAACGGTCATCATATTCTTTACGTTTTTCAGGCCAGTATTCATCACGCGTTTCTGGTGGATATAAAAAGTCTAAACGTTCTTCTAAACCTACTTTAGATAAATGTGCAAAGTAGGTGTCGATGGTATGGCCTTCAGGAATAGGGTAGTCAGGCAGGAAGTATTTACCTAATTGCAACGTGACGTTACAACGTTTGGCAATTTGATAAGTATTTTCAATTGCAGAGGGAATGTCTGCAAATAATTCCGCCATTTGTTGGCCAGATTTAAAATATTGCTCTGGAGAGTAATTTTTTGGTCGGCGGTTATCCCCTAATACATAACCATCGGCAATACAGACTCGGGCTTCGTGTGCTTCAAAGTCGATTTCTTTCATGAAGTGCACATCGTTGTGCGCAACTACACCAATATTGTACTTTTTAGCCAGTTTTAAGGCTTCATAGTTGAAGTCATCTTCACCTGAGCGTTCTGTTCGACATAGAGCCAAATAAACACGATTGCCAAATTTTGCAATCCATTCTTCGAGTAAAGGTTCGGCTTTTTGCGGATTCGATGTACAGAGCATTTTGCCGACATCAGATCGCATGCCAAGTAGTGCAATCAGGTCATGGTTTTGTTCTAAAATCCAGTCTTTTGCAACGCAAGGAATATCAAGCTGTTGACCTCGGATAAAACCTTCTGAAACCAGTTCGGTTAGATTACGCCAGCCAACATTGCTCATCGCCAATAATGTCACGCGATGTTCAGCATCGTTCAAGCGAACTTCTGAACCCATAATCGGTTTGATACCATTATCTAAGCATTTACCATAAAATTTTACAGCAGCGTGTAAGTTAGATAAGTCAGTAATGGCAAGGGCTGGCATACCTTCTGCCTTAGCAGCTTTGACTAAATCAGGTATACGTACAATTGATTCTGTGATTGAAAATTCTGTATGAATACCAAGATGTACAAAGTGCATAAGTGAGTCCCTGCAAAAACCGCTGAATAGTTTAACATGGGAATTTAGATTTCAGTTTGAAAAAGCAGGGAAATGCTTAAGTTTTGATGACTCATCTCATAAATATGCTTTGAGATGAGTTGTGCATATAGCTAGACGACATGCTAAAGCGATTATTGATATCGCCATCATTATAGTGTTGATAAGTTTGGATCTAAGATGCCTTTATTTTATCGAGTTTATTGTTCATCAGTTGAACGAGATATACTGATTCTTCAGCACGAATGAAATTGCCAAGGTCAATCACCTTTGTTCCACGATGAAGTAGAATTTTACCCGGTTGTTGTTTGTTTGGATTGCTATTGACACTCACTTGTGTGATTTCTGAGATAGGGATGATTTTAGATTTGCTGATCCCTAGAATAGAGTTTTTCATTTTTAAATGTTGATTTGTGATCTCAATAATTTCTTTTCCAAAGTGCAACCAAAGCCATATTCTGATGAAATTGACAATGATAAATACAAGACCGAGAGCAATGATGATTTGGAAATAGTCACTATAATCTATGGTTGAAAAGTAGTTTTTTGCATCCTCATATAAGCCAATATAGAGTATGAACGAGAGTATTAGGGTGCTAAGGATTAAAACCAGCTTAGGTATAGAAGTTGGAATTGTGATAGACAGACCATTGAAGTCTTGAATTACTGTTGTCTTGCTATTGTTATGATTCATATTATTTTGATTTAAATGGAAATTTAGTTAAATTATAAAAGTTTTTGGTAAAAAAAACACCCTGAATTCAGAATGTTTTTTTATACGATGAGATTAACGAATTCTCGATAACCAATCCCCGACAGACTGTACAATTTGCACCATGATCAACAGCACAATTACTGTGAGTATCACGACACTGGTGTCAAAACGTTGATAACCATAAGAAATAGCAAGGTCGCCAATACCGCCTGCACCCACTGCACCGGCCATCGCGGTTGCACCAATTAAGCTGATGGTGGCTGTGGTTAAGTTTAAAATCAGTGAACTGCGTGCTTCAGGTAAAATAAACTTAAAGATGATTTGTAGCGGAGTTGCACCCATGGCTTGTGCAGATTCGATAATGCCTTCATTCACTTCCAGTAATGAAGTTTCCACCAAACGACCAATGTATGGTCCGACATAGATGGTGAGCGGAACAATTGCAGCCCACGTGCCAATCGATGTTCCGACGATGAGTTTGGTTAAAGGTAAAACCGCAATCAGCAAAATAATAAAGGGTAGAGAGCGCAGAGCATTCACAATCGGGTTCAGGCTGTGATAAATCGCTTTGTTTGGCAAAATACCATCAGGACGTGTGACCAATAAAATGATGGCCTGAATAAAGCCCCAAATACAGCCAAATAGCATTGCAAAAAACACCATATGAAATGTTTCTTGCAAAGCAGTAATAAACTGATCAATTGATAAAGAGCTTTTCCAAAAAGGTGCTGTGATTTGAGTTAACCACTGGACAATTAAATCTCTCATGCCAGCTCTCCTGATTGTTCAACAGCCACACCATGTTGTTTTAAAAACTCAACCGCTTCAGCGATCAGGCTTTCATCGCCCAAGAGCTGAACAAACATTTGCCCAATCACATTGCCATCAATTTCAATCATATTGGCAAACAGGATATTGAGACTAATATCAAACTGTTTAATTAAGTTTTGAATTACGGTTTCGTGTGCAGAGTTACCAAGGAATTGTAAGCGGTAAATACTGTGATGGTGCTTATGTTCGAGGTTATTCAGAAGCTTAATCGGTAGTTGTTGATGCAAAATCGTTTGAATAAAATTCTGTGTCGTTGCATGTTGCGGACGACTAAACAGGTCCACTGTTTTTCCAGTTTCAACCACTTTACCGAGTTCCATTACGGCTACATGTGAGCAGATGCTTTGGATCACATCCATTTCATGTGTCACCATGACGATGGTAATGCCTTGCTCTTGATTGATTTTTTTGAGCAAGTCCAAGACAGACTTGGTGGTTTGTGGGTCTAGTGCAGAAGTCGCTTCGTCACAAAGTAATATTTTAGGATGGTTGGCAAGCGCACGTGCAATACCGACACGTTGTTTTTGACCACCCGAGAGCTCGTCTGGATAAGCTTCTTTTTTGTGTTTGAGATCAATAAACTCAAGTAGCTCATTCAAACGTTTTTCACGTTCAGCTTTGCTATAACCTAAAAGTTTCATGGGCATTTCAATATTGGCTGCAACGGTTTTGGTTTGCAGTAAATTAAAATGCTGGAAAATCATGCCAATATTTGCACGTTCTTGACGTAATGCTTTTGCATCTAATGCAGTAAAGTCTTTTTGATTGATAATCACTTGGCCTTGAGTTGGGCGTTCAAGTAAATTGATCAAACGAATGAGGGTACTTTTACCTGCACCACTATAGCCAATAACGCCAAAAATACTGCCTTCTGGAATGTCCAAATTGATTTGGTCCAGTGCAGGAATGGTTTGGCCCTTCAACTGATAGTGCTTTGAAATGTTTTTAAATTGAATCATATCGTCAAAAACTACACAAAAATGAAAAAACAGGCAAAGAGACTTTGCCTGTTTCGTTGATTTGATTATATTACTATTTAGCTTGAGTAAGGTAGCTTACTGGCTTGTTCACATCAATTTTTGTGCCGCCAAAATGTTCTTGAACATATTTGCCTACTGCAGCGACATGGTAAAGTTCACCGACTTTTTTCAGTACAGGGTCATTTTGACGCGCTTCAGCCACAGCAAGTACGTTTACGTTCATTTTTGTGGTTTGATCGATTGGTTCATAGTAAATCGCATCTTTCAATACGTTTAGACCACCTTCCATTGCAAGTGTATTACCCAAAACAATTGCATCAACTTCGTCTTTCACACGTACAGCTGTTGCCATTTGAATAGGCTTGATGATGAGAGCTTTGTTGTTTTCAACGATGTCTTTCGAAGTGCCTTTCACGAAGTCAAAGTCATTTTTTAACTTCACAAGACCCGCAGATTGTAATAATAACAATGCACGTGATTCATTCGCACCATCATTTGGAATTGCAATCGTTGCACCATTTTTAAATTCAGCCAATGTTTTGACTTTGCTTGAATAGATGCCCATAGGCTCTAAGTAGGTCGTTGAAAGAGGGGCAATCTTCGCTGTGTTCGCTTCGTTATATGCTACAAGGTAAGCATAAGATTGGAATGCGTTTACATCGACTTCATTGTTTGCAACAGCAGTGTTCATTGCAACATAGTCAGTGAAGTTCTTAATGTCTAACTTTAAGCCAGCTGCTTTAGTTTCTGGCAAAGTTGCAATGTGGCGCCAAATATCAGCATCAGAACCAGTCGATGCGATGGTTACTGTTTGCTCAGCTGCTGCAGTATCCGTTTTAGCCGCATCTGTTGCAGGTGCTTCAGGTTTGCTACAACCGGTCAAAGCAACAGATAAACCCAGCGCAATTCCTAGAATTTTTTTCATTTTTTCTTCCCGAGTAAGCATCTAAATGAGGCTTAACTTAGCTGAACAATAGAGAGATTAATTGATTTTAAATCAGGTATGCCTGATTTGATGCATATGACTGTAATGTGAGTTTTGCAAGTGTGCAATTCGATATCAGTCGAATATAGGCGTTCACTTTGAAAAAGATTAATTTTTTCAACTCACTAGAAACATCTCTGCTCAATCGTTAAATTTTGCACATCATACCAACAAACTAATATTCGATATAGAGCATAAAAGTTCAATACTTATCTTATTTAAAGATTAGGATTCTGTAAGTTGTGTGTAATTTTATAATGAAAACAATATATTATTTTTAATGAATTTGTTTAAAAATAATAATTTGCATAAGTTTTATGCTTTATAAGATTTTATCCAAACTAAATACAAAAAATAGATAAAAGGGGTAAATGGCAATATGCTTGTTTTATATTTCTTATCTGAATTAGGTATTACATCATTATGCATTAAGAAATTTGTTTGACTATTCTTCGCAGCATTTTAACTTGAAAATAAGATACACACTCGATCCGAATGAAGACATTAGATTGAGTGTGTATCGTACCAATTTAACTCAGCTAATGAATTAATTATGATTTTAGAAAATCTTCAGATGCATAAGTCGGGTTTGGATAGCTGTAGAAGCCCTTACCAGCAAACATACCTAAATGGCCTGGTTTAATAAACTCAGCATCTAATTTCTCCATAAGTGGAGTCATATTTGGGTTGGTTTCTGCATTTAATTTTGCGACGTTGTAAACTGTGTTAATACCAATGATGTCTAAGATCGCGAATGGGCCCAACGGTGAGCCAAAAGATTTCATCCAAGCGCGATCAATCATTTCATGATCTGAAACTTCTTTCACCCAAAGCTCGGTTGCTGAAATTAAAAATGGAACCAACATAGAGTTCAGAAGGTGACCTGGTTGTTCTTTGTAAATTGGTAAAGCCATCATGCCAATTGCTTTAGCAAACTCAACTACATCATCGAATACTTTTTTGTCAGTTCCAGCATGGCCCATAATTTCTGCCATGTTAAAAGTCCAGATTTTATTAGAAAAATGAAGTGCTAAAAATTTTTCTGGACGACCAGTAAGATCCTTGAAATGGCTTGGTAGCATTGTAGATGTATTGGTTGCAAATACGGTTTTTTCAGGAGCTACTAGGCTGAGTTGTTTATAAAACTCAGTTTTAATATTCGCATCTTCAGGCACGGCTTCAACTAATAAATCCGCATCTTTTACTGCTTCTGCAAGGTTAGAATGATAGCTCAAATTATTGAAAGTATTGTCTAGTTGTTCTTGAGTCGCATTAAGGTCTTGTTTATAGCATTCGCATAATTCATAAAATTTAGCTTTGGCTTTAGCAAGTACTTCATCATTGATGTCATAAACTGATACTTTGAAGCCATGAAATGCTGTTTGAAAAGCAATTTGATAGCCTAATACGCCACTACCTGCAACTGTTACATTCTTGAAATTCATTCGATTTTCCTTGTTTTATCCTTGGTGAAAAATGCAGTTTTCATATCCATGTGCTACATTTAGTCGCATCATCGTGTTGTGTATTTGATGTGCAAAATTTATGAACAAATAAATTGCTCATGGGGCTATTCTGCCGTGGCTTTTTTATGCTAACTTGACGGAATGAGTCAATTTTTTGACGGATTGAGACAAGGATTGTTGGAATGAATCAGGATGATTCAAGCGAAGTTGAATACCCGAAAAATATCCAGGATGATATGGTGCATAGTTCAGGGCTACGTGGTTATTTAGAAGTAATGCAACAACTAGGCGTTGACCCAATGCCGTTGCTGATCAAGCATGGGATTCAACTTGCGCAATTACAAGATGACAATGCATGGATTTCACATACCGCACTGATCCAACTTCTTGAAGAAAGTGCGCAACACGCCAAGTCTGCGGATTTAGGTTTGCGTATTTCCCAGTATCAGGACATTGGTATTTTAGGTGTACTGGGGCTGATCTTACAAAGTGCATCGACACTTCATGAGGTGATTAAATACAGTTCAGATTTGCTATTTTTGCATGGCTCTGCTTTACGCTTATATATCAATGACCGTGCTCGTACAGATATTTTTGAGCCCAACTCGAATATTGTTGAACTTATTTTTGATATTCAGCTACATGACGCTACACGTATTTTGAGTAAACGACAAACCATGGATATGGGGCTCGCTGTGTGCCATCGGGTTCTTCGTTATTTAAGTGGCGAACGTTATCAGCCACTGAGAGTTGCACTGCCACATAGTCCAGTTGCTCCCTTAAATGTGTATAAACGATTTTTTCATGCGGAAGTCATGATCGATCAACAACATGCAGCTTTGTATTTCCATAAAGATATGTTGAATATTACTTTAGACAGCATTGATCATGGCTTACGGGAAATTGTAGACAGTTATCTGGAGCGGAGTTTTCGCAGTCATCAAGGTTCATTTAGCGATCGTGTTCGACATGCGATTCGTATTCATTTATCGGGCCCAAAAGCAAATAAAACTGATATTGCAAATATGCTTGCGATGCATCCTCGAAGCTTACAACGTAAATTGGATGAAGAGGGAACTAGCTTTGAGCAGATTCGAGATAAACTCAGACAACAGTTGTTGTTGCAATATTTAGCTGACTCAAAAGCGTCGATGAGTCAAATCGCTTCTGTACTGGGTTTTTCCGAGCAGTCCGCATTAAGCCGTGCCTGTAAAAATTGGTTTGGTGTAACACCGAGACAGCTAAAAAGGCTTCGCAGCGGTTTGCAATAAAAAAACCCGCATTTAGCGGGTTTTTAAAGTATGAATGCTTTTAAGCATTTTCACGCGCAATAGCACGATAACCAATATCTGTACGATATTGCATACCCCTAAATGTAACTTGACCACAAACTTCTAAAGCATTGACTTGCGCTTCAAGTACGGTATCGCCAAGAGCTGTGACACATAAAACACGACCACCCGCAGTCAAGATGTGACCGTCGGCACTCATTGTAGTGCCCGCATGGAAGATTTTTGTGTTTTCAGGAGATTGACCAAGACCAGAGATGACGTCACCTTGACGAACAGTTTCTGGGTAGCCTTCTGCAGCAAGAACAATACCAATTGATTTGCGTTCATCCCATTCAGCTTCTGCTGGAAGATTACCTGCAATACCAGCTTCAACCAGATCGACCAATGATGATTTTAAACGCATCATAATCGGCTGAGTTTCAGGGTCACCAAAACGACAGTTGAACTCGATCACTTTTGGTTGACCTTTGTCATCAATCATCAAGCCTGCGTATAAGAAACCTGTATAAACGTGACCGTCTTTTTTCATACCTTCAACGGTAGGACGCATCACTTCATTCATGGTTTTTTCAAATACATCTGCAGTCACCACAGGAGCAGGAGAGTAAGCACCCATACCACCCGTGTTTGGACCTTGGTCGCCTTCAAAAATACGCTTATGGTCTTGAGATGTTGCCATTGGTAAGATGTTGTCGCCATCAATCATACAAATGAAAGACGCTTCTTCACCAGCAAGGAACTCTTCGATCACAACACGAGAACCAGCATCACCAAACTTGTTGCCCGCCAACATATCATCAATCGCATCAAAAGCCTCTTGATTGGTCATGGCTACAATTACGCCTTTACCCGCAGCAAGACCGTCGGCCTTGATCACGATTGGTGAGCCATTTTTTTCAACAAATGCTTTCGCTGCATCGACTTCAGTAAATACATCGTAGAACGCAGTAGGAATGTTGTGGCGTTTTAAGAAGTGCTTAGCAAATGCTTTTGAGCCTTCTAGCTGGGCAGCAAATTGAGTTGGGCCCCAAATTTGAAGGTCTGCCGCGCGGCAAGCATCAACTACACCATTTACCAGTGGTGCTTCTGGACCCACAATAATCAAATCTACTGCATTATTTTTTGCAAAGTCGATAATTGCAGCATTGTCTAAAATGTTGAGTACAACATTTTCACATTTGTCTTCTGTCGCAGTTCCTGCGTTGCCTGGCGCAACAAAAACTTTTGCAACTTTTTCATCTTGCGCGATTTTCCATGCCAACGCATGTTCACGACCGCCATTACCCAAAACTAAAATGTTCATCGGTTCATACTCCATGAATCGAAATGACATAAAGTCCTCAGCCTAAAAAGGAGAGGACTTTATGTAAGATTTAGAAATCTGTTTTAAACCACATGTATGACTTTGTCATTACGGTCTGCATCTATCACTTAGTGACGGAAGTGACGCATGCCCGTGAAGACCATTGCAATACCTGCTTCATCTGCTGCTGCAATAGTTTCTTCATCACGCATAGAACCACCCGGCTGGATAATACATTTAATGCCCGCTTTCGCTGCATTATCAATACCATCGCGGAATGGGAAGAATGCATCAGATGCCATTACAGCACCTTCAACCACTAAGCCTGCGTGCTCCGCTTTAATTGCAGCAATACGCGCTGAGTTAACACGGCTCATTTGACCTGCGCCTACACCAATGGTTTGACGACCTTTAGCATAAACAATGGCATTTGATTTTACGTATTTCGTAACTTTCCATGCAAAGATCAAATCATCAATTTCAGCATCCGTTGGTGCGCGTTTTGTCACGACTCTTAAATCATCTTTGGTGATCATGCCTAGGTCTTGGTCTTGAACCAATAAACCGCCATTGACGCGTTTATAGTCCAATTGTGGCGCACGTTCATCAAGTGCCGGTAATTCACCACAAACGAGAACACGAACATTTTTCTTCGCGCCAGTGACTTCAAGTACGCCTTCAGCAATGCTTGGTGCAATGATGACTTCAACAAACTGACGGTCAACAATTGATTGTGCAGTTGCAACGTCTAATTCACGGTTGAATGCAATGATGCCGCCAAAAGCTGATTCAGGATCTGTTGCATAAGCCAAGTCATATGCTGCTTGAATACCATCTAAAGACACAGCAACGCCACAAGGGTTTGCGTGTTTAACAATCACACAAGCAGGTTTTGCAAATGATTTCACACATTCAAGTGCGGCATCTGTATCTGCAATGTTGTTATAAGAAAGTTCTTTACCTTGAAGTTGTTTCGCTGTTGAAACAGAGGCTTCAGTTGCTGTGCTTTCGACATAGAATGCTGCTGACTGATGCGGGTTTTCACCATAACGTAAGTCTTGAGCTTTATTTAATTGTGTATTGAAGGTACGTGCAAACTTGTCAGCTTGACCTTCTTCCTTGCCTACGCGAGCGCCTAGGTAAGAAGCAATCATGCCATCATACTGTGCTGTATGTTCAAATGCTTTAACGGCTAAATCAAAACGAGTTTCGTAAGACAAAGCACCATTTGTTTTAAGCTCAGCAACAACAGTGTCGTAGTCTGTAGCATTGACCACAATACCGACAGAAGCATGATTTTTCGCAGCAGCACGCACCATAGTTGGGCCGCCGATGTCGATATTTTCAATCGCATCTGCAAGTGAGCAGTTTGGTTTAGCGACAGTTGCAGCAAATGGATAAAGGTTTACAACCACAAGATCGATCGCATCGATATTGTGTTCAGCCATCACAGCTTCGTCTAGACCGCGACGAGCTAAGATACCACCATGAATTTTTGGGTGTAGCGTTTTTACACGACCATCCATCATTTCTGGGAAACCCGTATGCTCTGAAACTTCAACTACAGCGATATTGTTGTCTTTTAACAACTTATATGTACCGCCAGTAGATAAAATTTCTACCCCTAGAGCAACAAGGTTTTGAGCGAACTCAACAATGCCAGTTTTATCGGAAACAGAGATTAAAGCGCGTTTAATGGTCATGATCTTCGTCACAGTTATCAAGAATTAAAACAAAAAGCCAAAAATAGCAGGTAAAAAAAATGCCCGCGGAAGCCGCAAGCATTTTATCATTTATTCACTCATTAAACCGTGAGCTTTTAACTTTTTACGTAAAGTTCCACGGTTAAGTCCTAGAATCTCCGCAGCACGTGTTTGGTTACCGCGGGTATATTCTAAAACTACAGATAGAAGAGGTTTCTCCATTTCTGCCAGCACCATGTCGTAGACCTGAGATGGTTGCTCGCCTTGCAGTTGTGCAAAATAGTGGCGAACTGCGCGATCTACGTGAATACGAAGAGCGACATCAGACTGTGCAGTAAAAATAGGAGATTTGCTATTCATGCGAAGTAATCCGAAAAATCTAAATATCACTTGGGTAAAGTGACATATATAAAGTGGTCTAAAATTAAAATGAACTTCGTTTTAGATCCTAAAACGACTAGTTCTAAAACTGTACATTTAGCATGCCACAATATCGCTAAGTTGGTCGAAATATAAGCGTAACAATAGTTAAATATTTGTTACCGACCTTTTTTAAACAAAAAAATCTGCTCAATACGCGATATTTCGATAACGCGCATTTTTGCTGATGTTCTATTTGTATTAAAAGACTGAGGAGATTGCAGCACTAAGCTTTTGTGGCGCGTATCATACCATTGTCTAAGAAAAAGTGAGCAAGAAAACTGCATTTTTTTTCACTTTTTTTACATTTTTTTTAAATTTTAGGGCTGGACTATTTCTAAACTGTAATGATTGAAGCTTTTACGGCTGACTGGCAGGCTAAATTTGAATTTGAACGGACTATTTTTAGGAATTCGTTTAATTCCAACCAGACTATCAATCAAATATTCATTTGCATGTAGTTGATAGGTTGAATCGACTTCACCATCCACTTTTAAAATGACCTTAAGATCAGGTAGCGGAAGACTGGTATCATGATAGTTGATCAGTTCACCTGAAAATTGAGTTTTCTGTGCCTCTATACGTTTTACTTTTAATTTATTAATGCTGATTAGGCTGTAGCGTTCTTGTAGGCTGCTACAGTTCAGTACAAGACAAATTTTATTATAGGTTGCGCCTAGTGCGGGGCTGTTATTGAGAATATGTGGGTTAAACCATAAGTATTGGAAACACAATAAAGCCAATAAGCTGAAGTTAATCACACCCCAAAGCATATAGTACATCGGGCTTTTTTGCGGTTTCGCTGGATTGTTGTCTGCCAAATTCATGGCAGGATAGTTACCAATCGGGTCGGTACTAAAATAGTTTAAATTGTTTAAATAGGTTTTGAGGTCAATGTTGGAGTGCTCAACTTTTAGGTTGAAAATATCAAGCAAATTTGATGTCGACATTGAAAGCGCAGCAGATTGTGATAAATCAAAATGAATGCTGTCTACACGAGGAGAGGAAAATGCTGAATTTGAAGACATGCTCATGTCATTCTGATTTGACGATCTTTCCTCACCTGTGTCAAAAGTATGACCCGTGGTTAAATGCGAGAGCGCATTAAAGGTCATCGAACACTTTGGGCAACAAACCATACCTTGCGCAACAGTGAGTTGTGCAACACTTACTTTGTAGATGGTTAGGCATTTAGGGCAAGAGGTTTGTTTGTCGCTCATAGTGTATTAAGGGTTCATTTAAAGGGTGTGGCGTTTACCCGAGATTCGGCACCAGTTTTCATCACGTTTCTCGACCTCTAATATATCAAAAAACTCAGAATAAACACTAGAAACATCAGAAACTTGCTCTTCAATTACACCTGCAAGTGCGAACTCTCCCTCAGATTTGACCAAAGTTGCGAATTCCGGCGCTAACATCATAAGCGGGCCTGCCAAAATATTTGCAACAAAGACATCTGCTTTTTGATCAGCCAGCTCTAAATTGAACTCGTCTGGTAAGCCGACATAAAGGTTCTCAGCCACGCCATTGAGCGCCGCATTTTGTTCAGTGGCTAAAATTGCTTGTGGATCAATATCTGTGGCATAGACTTTTTTTGCACCAAGGAGTAGAGCAGCAACACCTAAAATACCTGAACCACAACCATAGTCGATCACGATTTTATCTTTAACATCAGTTTTACCTAACCACTGCAGGCAAAGAAAAGTAGATGCATGGTTCCCCGTACCAAAAGCTAAGCCTGGATCAAGTTTAATGTTCACTGCATCAGGTTCTGGTGCTTCCATCCATTCAGGAACGATCCAGTATTTGTCTGCAATTTGAATCGGTTCGTAGGCATCCATCCATGTACGTTCCCATTCTTGGTCTTCAAGAAATTCGCTACGCATCGGTGCATCAGGCATTTGAGTGCGAATAAACGTTTCTAATGCATTGACATCAATTTCTTCGTCGTCTTCTTGCGCATAGATACCCGTCACAATGACTTTATTCCAAAGTGGCGTTTCACCTGGAAGTGGTTCAAGTAAGTCTTGGTTTTCTGCATCATCTAATGTGACACTGACTGCACCCAAAGATTCTAAAAGGGTTTCAGTAAAATCGACTTGCGCTTGATCAACCGTAATATGAATTTGTAACCACTTCACAGGAATAACCTAATATTTATGTATAAATAAATATTGTAGCGGAACGGGGGGCAGTTCGACAGCATTCCTCAAAATAAAAAAGGATGCCGAAGCATCCTTAGACCTACATGTGTTCTAGGCTTGCTCGGTACTGGTTTGAACCGATGGGGCATAACGGTTGAGTAATGTGCCAAAGATGGCAGCAAAGATATACATAAAAATAGAATAGACAGCTGCGGGCATGGCAATGGTGGTACTGGCCATCACGGTAAGTGCAATGGTCATGGCAAGGGTACTGTTATGAATGCCAATTTCAAAGGCACAGGCCCGAGCTTGAGCACTGTTGATCCCCAGTAGCCGAGGTACAAAATAACCAATCATTAAACTACAAATACAGAAAATGACTGTGGCTAAACCGACCTGAGTCAGATACTCCAGAATATGTGCACGTTCTTTGGCTATTGCGCCAACAATGATTAAGACCAAAAATACAACAGAAAAAATACGTAATGGCTTGTTCAGCTTCTTGGTAAAAGAGGGTGCATAGTGGCGAATCAACATACCAATGCAGACAGGGATAAGAATAATTGAGAAAACCTGTAAGATTTTACTAAACTGCATACTGACGTGTTGTCCATCCTGCATAAAGTACTGAATGGCAAAGTTGACAATTAGCGGTAAGGTAAACGCTGCAATAACGGAGTTAATGGCTGTTAATGTAATATTGAGCGCAATATCACCTTTGAACAAATAGCTAAATAAGTTTGCAGTACTCCCACCTGGAGAAGCGGCTAAGAGCATTAAGCCGACGGCAAGCAGTGGTGGTAAGTTGAGCACTTTACAAATCACAAAGGCAATCCCAACAAGAAGTACCAACTGACAAAATAAAGCAACCAATACTGCTTTGGGATGCTTGCTCACACGTGCAAAATCCTTCGGGGTTAACTCTAAGCCCAAGCCAATCATGATGATGGCAAGAGCTAGGGGTAACATAATAGTTATAATTCCTGAATCCATAGGTGCATATTCTCCTTAAAATTATATAAATCATGACCGTGAACTTATTTAGCTACGGTCTCTTTCTTCAAAAATAAGCTGTCATTTCTTCGCGAGATTAATAGGCCTAATAACGCAGCAAATACAAACATGAAAATAGAATAAATACCGGCAGGAATGGCCATGGCGGTGTTGCCTAAGACTGACAGGGCAACCGTAATGGCAAGTGCGGTGTTATGAATGGTGATCTCAAAGGAGCAAGTTAAGGCTTGCTTTTCTGGAATATTGGCAAGATGTGGCACAAAAAAACCAATAAACATGCTACAGAAGCAGAATAAGGCCACGGCTGGCCCAATCTCAAACACATATTCGACAAAATTATGTCGCTCTAAGTACAGTGCGAGCAAAAAGATAAAAAGAAGACAGCTTGCAGACAAAATACGCATTGGGCGGTTTAATCTGTCGGCAAGTTTTGGAAAGTAATAACGTAAAAACATGCCCATACTGACTGGAAGTAGAGTGATGAAAAATACCTTCATCATTTTCATGGCGGGCATGTCAACGGGTTGTGATGTTTGTAGAAAGTACATCAGTGAAAAATTAATAATAAAAGGAAGGGTTAGTGTTGAAATGATGGAGTTCGTGGCTGTAAGAGTGATGTTGAGCGCAACATCACCTTTAAATAAATAGGTCAATAGGTTTGACGTTGGCCCACCTGGTGAGGCTGCAACGAGCATCAAACCAATCGCAAAAATAGGCGCTAAATTTAAAAATTGGCAAATGAGGAACGCAATGCCCACCAGTAGAACTAACTGTGAAAATAGCGCGATGAAAATGACTTTGGGGTGCAGGGTGAGGCGATAAAAATCAGCTGGGCGTAGGTGTAAACCAAGACCCATCATCATCAAGGCCAAAGTCAAAGGCAAAAAAACTGTAAACAATTCCGAATCCATGGAATACCTTTTTTATTCGTTTTTATCTTTTGTGTTTTTGAGTGTATACAGAATTCAATAATTTACAAGGTAGAAAAAAGGGTAAAAAATGGACTATTTTTTACCCTCAATACAGCATGAAATTTAAGATGTTTTGATCACATTCTTGGTTTAGGTGCTACAAAACCAAGGGCACATTTACCTTTAATTTCTTTACCTTCGATATTGATTGATGTCGCATTAGAGTCACCTTGACAAATACTGGTTAACTCAGCTTCATCACCATGAATATTGGCATTTTTTGAGCTTGGGAAAAATTGGGTTTCACAGGTACCATTCCAAATAATGCCTCGATAGGCAAAGCTAACTGCCGTTCCTTGTGACTTGCCTTTACAGACTTGTTGATAACGTTGACTATCATAGACCTTTTCAACTTTGTCGTTGGCTGATACAAAAGGCGAAAAAAATAAACCGCAGAGAATGGATGAAAAAAGAATCTTCTTATTCATAATGCTTACCTTTGGTTGTTGTATGATCAACTTATAGGATAAAAAATGATCAAATTAATACAAGGCTTTTCAGGTAACAAAACGCATCCTTTGTTGAGTTTTTGCTACTGCTCTGCAAGCAAAATTACATAAACCTAGCGCTGACGCAGTAAGCACAGCACCGCATATACAATAAATTCCATGGAATCTGTCAACTTACAATCGAAAATTTGCTATAATCTTTCGTTATCATTTTTTAATCTCCTTTACCACTATGCATTATCCTAAAGTTTACGATGTCATTGTTATCGGCGGCGGTCACGCAGGTACAGAAGCAGCATTGGCTGCGGCACGTATGGGGCGACAGACTTTACTCTTAACTCATAATATTGAGACTTTAGGGCAGATGAGCTGTAATCCAGCAATTGGTGGTATTGGTAAATCGCATTTGGTGCGTGAAATTGATGCCTTGGGCGGTGCAATGGCATTGGCTGCCGATAAAGGTGGTATTCAGTTCCGTATCCTAAACTCACGAAAAGGTGCAGCCGTTCGTGCAACACGTGCTCAGGCAGACCGTATTCGCTATAAAGCCGCGATTCGTGACACTTTAGAAAACCAAGCAAATCTCGATATTTTCCAACAAGCCGCAGACGACCTGATTGTTGAGGGTGATACTGTAAAGGGTGTTGTAACTCAAACGGGTATTCGCTTTGATGCGAAAACAGTTGTACTCACTGCAGGGACGTTCTTGGGTGGTGTAATCCACGTTGGTCTTGAAAAATCAAGTGGCGGCCGTGCAGGTGATCCACCTTCAATTTCACTGGCACACCGTTTACGTGAGTTGAATTTGCCAGTGGGTCGTTTAAAGACAGGTACGCCACCACGTATTGATGCGCGTTCGGTTGATTTTTCTGTGATGATTCCACAGCCGGGTGACTTCCCATCACCAACGATGTCATTCATGGGTGATGCATCTATGCACCCTGAACAAGTGAATTGTTATATTACCCATACCAATGAAAAAACCCATGACATCATCCGCGGCGGTTTAGACCGTTCACCGATGTACACTGGTGTTATTGAAGGTGTGGGGCCACGTTACTGCCCATCCATTGAAGACAAAATTCACCGTTTTGCCGATAAAGACTCACACCAAGTATTCTTAGAGCCTGAAGGTCTAGATACACATGAGCTTTATCCAAATGGTATTTCAACGTCACTTCCGTTTGATGTGCAGTTTGAGCTGGTTCGTTCAATTCGCGGGATGGAAAATGCGCACATTTTACGTCCGGGCTATGCTATTGAATACGATTATTTCAACCCGCAAGCGTTGAAGTTTACTTTAGAAACCAAAGCTATTAATAACTTGTACTTTGCTGGTCAAATCAATGGTACGACAGGTTATGAAGAGGCGGGTGCACAAGGCTTGCTTGCAGGCTTAAACGCTGCGCGTCGTGCGTGGGATCAAGAGCAATGGACACCAAAACGTGATGAAGCCTATATGGGTGTATTGGTAGATGACTTGATTACGCTCGGTACGAAAGAACCGTACCGTATGTTTACTTCACGTGCCGAATATCGTTTGATGCTACGTGAAGACAATGCGGATCAACGTTTAACCCCAGTGGGTCGTGAAATGGGCTTGGTGGATGATGAGCGTTGGGTAGCTTACTGTGAAAAAATGGAAGCGGTTGAACAAGAAACAGGTCGCTTACAACACCTTTGGGCGGCACCAAACAACCCAATGGGCAAAAAATTTGTTGAAATGACGGGTGCAGATTTATCGAAAGAATGCTCCGCGATTGATTTGTTAAAACGTCCGAATATTTCATTTGCTCAAATTGCGGAACTCACAGGTTCAGAAGTGTCTGCACAAGTGGGCGATCAAATTGAAATCGCGGTGAAATATGCAGGTTATATTAACCGTCAGCATGAAGATGTCGCGCAAATGAAGCGTTTGGAGGAAACCAAAATTCCAGCCGATTTTAATTATGATGTCGTTTCAGGCTTATCTCGTGAAATTACTTTAAAATTGAAAGATGTGCGTCCTGAGACATTGGCTCAAGCAAATCGTATTCCGGGGGTAACACCTGCAGCAGTGCAATTGATCATGATTACGATCCGTAAAAATGCACAAGCGAAAAAATCTGCTTAATATTTGAAAGTTATTGAAAAAGTCCGCTTTATGCGGGCTTTTTTTTGGGTAAAATCTGCGCAGGGGTAATATACAATAAAAAATAAGGTGAATTATGTCATTACATTATAAAAGTGGAGAAGATATTCGCGCGGGTGATGTGGTTATCTGGCTCAATCAAAGTGGTGAGTTTTATCAATTTGATCAAGCTATTATGAAAGTTTGGGAGGTTGCTAAAACCAATGATGGAGAACTTGTTGGGGTAAATTTAATGCCACCAGAAGCTGAATCTCCTATGCAGATGCTGAGAGCATTGGTTCGACCCGAAGATCCTGAGCCATCTTCTGACATTGTGAAAATGAAAGATGTTCCGGGACTCTATACCATTACACGATGGTTTCTACCCATTGAGCAAGTATCTAAAAGTTTGGGATTGATTGAACGTATTGAGTATTTCTCTGAGCATGAAACCGGACATGGAGCGTTAATCCTTCAATTAATTAGAGATAAAACCGAGCAATATCGGGGTATTTATCAATATTATTTGGCAGATAAAGCCTATCAAGAGCGTGAGTTTCAGCTCTATATTGATTTACTACGTCAATCTGCTCAGTCGGGTTATAGCCCTGCGATGTGTCAGTTAGCGCAGCAATTATTCATAGGCGGAATTTTACAAAAAAGTCTGGAAGGAAGTTTTAACTGGTATCGAGAAGCCGCGTCCAAAATGGATAGCATTGCGCTATATCAGCTGGCGGGATGTTATGCACGAGGTCAAGGCACTGAACAAGATTTACAAAAAAGTTTGCAGCTCTTGGAACAATCATCTGAACAGGGGTGTTGGGCAGCCACATTGGGGTTGGCGGCTTATTATCGTTTTGGCTGGTTAACGTGTTTCTTGGTCAATTCAGTTTATCCAAATTATGGCGTGGTGAGCGAACATGTGATTCACTCGGCACGAGCATTTTATCTTTATCATCGAATCTCGTCACAAGCGCCCGAAACTGAAAAAGGTGTTTTGGCAAATGCCTATTATCATTTAGGCTGGATGTATCAAGATGGTATTGGGACTCAACAAGACTACGAGCAATGTGTCTATTGGTATCAAAAGTCTGCTGATCTGGGTAATCCCGTTGCGATCAATAATTTAGCGGATAAGTATGAGCATGGTTTAGGTGTACCACTTGATTTAGATATGGCAATTGGACTGTATCAACAAGTAGTAGGTCAGGTCATAGCGGCAGATTTAAGTTTGGGTCGTATGTATTTAGACGGACGAGGTGTTGAGCAAGACTTAGAATTGGCTCGAAAACATTTAAATGTAGTACTGGATGCGCGTATCAGTGGGATAGATGAGATGCAGGCAGAAGCAATGCAATTAATCGCATCCTTTACTGAAGAAAGTCCACTGCAACAGGCTCAACATGTTCTCAAAAATGCACGGGACTACTCAATTGATCAAGTTAATGAACAAATCCGAAAGATTGATTCATTTCTGCATATGGATGAAGCCAAACAACTATTCTTCAAACTATTTTTACTGAATGCCCAAAAAGGTGAGGCATCTTCACAGTACCAAGTGGGTTATTGGTATTTAAATGGCTTGTACACTGAGAAAAATTTGGAAGAAGCCGTATATTGGATTCAAAAAGCGGCTGATCAAAAAGACCAATATGCGGAATGTAAAATTGGCTATTTGTATGAAAAAGGGCTCTATTTTAATGCTGATTTAGACGTTGCACAAAAATGGTATGAGCGCTCATTACGAAAACCTTGTACATCGTATATGCCTGAATATATCGGAGAGCAGTTGAATCCTGAGTATTTAAAAATGTATGACAGAATCAATAATGAAGCCCTCAAAGGATTAGTGCGTATTGAAGAAAAGCGGCCTAAACGTAGCAAGTGGCAATTTTGGAAGAAATAAACGCGGATGATTTGTAACGATTGCTGATGAGGAAGGTTTTTGCGATCGGCATTTGGAATGCAAGGGCCTAATCATAAGCCTGCTGACCATAAGGCTGGCTTTTTGTTTTGGCAGATAAACAAAGCAAAATAGTTGTTTAAGATAAAAACAGATAAAAATAGCCAATCATGTTATTTCACAAAAGTATCGCCATCTTTTAAATTGATTTTACGTTCTTAACATGAGGTCAACACCATGACGATGAAATCGATCCGTTTTAACAGTGGAGAGCTTGCATGCCAATGCTAGTTTGTATCAATCACCAAAAACAGCGCACTTATCTTGGTTTAGGGGAGGCATTAAACCAAGATAAGCAATGAAAACGACAAACCCAAGCAATTCAAATATCTAATACCAAAAAGACTGTAAAGCCCCGAATACTTGGGGCTTTTTTTATTTTAGTCGGTGATGGTCTGATTAACTGCATCACGAACTTCTTTGGGTTCAATGTGACTAATTTTATGCCCAAAACTACGTAACCACCACACCAGTTGATTGGTAAAAGGGACGGTCGCATGAACCAAGATTTGCCCATTTCCAAGCGGTTCTAAAACCTGATTGGTACTGAGTTTGGTTTCCTCCAAATACAGCGCATCTATTTCAGTCATGGTCAGGGTAAGTGCAACGGTTTCTGTAGGTTTTGAAAAGTCTACACGGAAACCTAATGCACCCGATTCGATGTATTCATCGATATCAAAATTGACTGGGTGTAAGGCACGAGTGTTTAAAACCGTCGCTGATTTGAAACGGTGCAGAGCAAAGGTTTGAATATCGGTTTTGTCGTGGCGGGTACAAATCAGATAAATAATTGCACCTTTTTGAACCAGTGCCAGCGGGTTGAGGGTATAGGTTTTTGCTTCAACCGCTTGGTTTAAGCCTTGATAAACGCATTCCAGCTGTTTGTCTTGGAGCAGCCCTTCATAGATGGCTTGTTGTGCTGTTTTCTCCACAATCGGGGGAATCAGCGGTTGTGTCGCAGGGACAATGCGTACGCGGTTAATCCATTGACGTACATTGTTTTGGGTAGAGAGGCTACGACGTGCTAAGTCAAACCATGGATTCATTTCTTCAATTAAGCTTGGAGGAAGAAGATGTTTAAGGTGTTCTTCAACCATCATAAACGTCACCGCCTGAGAGCTGGTCATGTGCGGTAAGCTTTGAATCGGAGCATCAGAACGCCAACGCCAGCCTTGAGGCACAGCCCCATTGTTTTCAATCGGGAAGCGTTGAGAGATTTGGTTTAAATCACGTTGAATGGTTCGCAAAGTAATATCGATGCCTTCACGTTGTAAAATCTCTTGCAGCTCTCGAGTGCCCATCCATTTTCCAGTGGAAAGGCGAGACAAAATTTGCCATTGGCGATAGAGACTATTGGACGTTTCTTTTTCTTGTATAGACATAGTTTAATAAAATATAGGAGTCGAAATTACTTACTTGAATGTGAACACAATAAGAAAACTCATTCGTTTAAGCAAGCTTTGCTTGAAATTTTTCAGTTATATTTTTTGACACAACTTAATGCGAAATAGCATTGAAGCAATGCGTTTTTTATCGATTAATAAACAAAGCATCTTTAGAAATCCATGGCATAGATATTGCTACGTATGGGTTACATATCGATAACAATTGAGAGGTTTGTATGTTTAAAGAAGATAAAGATACAAATGTAAATACGATGTTGGACGGATATAAGCTTAACTCTCCTGTATTAAATCCGATTCACTCTCATGATCGTCTATCGAGCCAGTCTGTTGGATTGTTTCATCAAATGACCTCGAATTTCTTTAATGAAATGACAGATGACCAAGCGATGTCTGGTGAGGCTTGTGCGCGTATTGAGCACTGGTTGTCACAGCATAGTGTAGAAGAACTCGAAGAACTGAACCAAATTGCCAAACAGCATTTTTTATATGAAGGTATTACGTTTACTGTATATGGTGAATCTGAGGGCATTGAGCGCACCATCCCTTATGATTTAATTCCACGTGTGATCGCTAAACAACAATGGAATAAAATTTCCCTCGGTTCTGCACAACGTGTGCGAGCTTTAAATCTATTTTTACATGATATTTATCATCAACAAGACATTCTCAAAGCGAAAATTATTCCAGAGCTGCAAGTGTTGACGCATGAAGCTTATCAACCGCATATGTATGAACACCGTTTAAAAGGTCAGATTTATAGCCAAATTAGTGGAATTGATATTATCCGTGATGGGCAGGGTGAGTTTTATGTGCTCGAAGATAATTTAAGAACGCCATCGGGCGTATCTTATATGCTTGAAAGTCGTAAGATTAGTGAAAAACTTATGCCTGATTTGATGCAGAAGAACCATATTTTAGGCATAGAACAATACCCACAATTACTAAAAGAAATCTTGGCTGAAAATGCTTATGTCGATCAGCCTTTCATCGTGGTGTTGACACCGGGACGTTTTAATAGTGCCTATTATGAACATGCTTTTTTAGCCCGTGAAATGGATGTGCCTTTGGTGACATCACGCGATTTATTTGTAGAGCATGATAAAGTCTATGTCAAAACCATTCGTGGCCGTCAACGAGTAGATGTAATTTACCGCCGTTTGGATGATGCATACCTTGACCCGCTGTGCTTTATGCCGAATAGCACTTTAGGTGTCGCAGGGTTGATGTCGGCTTATTTGAGTCATAACGTGGTTATTACGAATGCACCAGGCACAGGAGTTGCGGATGATAAATCGATTTATCCTTATGTCGATAAAATGATTCAGTTCTATTTAGGTGAAAAACCTATCTTAAAAAATGTTCCGACATATCAATGCCGTGACAAGCAAGATTTAGCTTATGTACTGGAGAACCTTGAGCAGTTAGTGGTCAAAGAGGCGCAAGGTTCGGGTGGGTATGGTATGCTGATTGGACCGCAAGCTTGTAAAAGCCAAATTGAGCAATTTAGAGATAAGCTCATGGCGACACCGCATTTATATATTGCCCAGCCCACACTAGAACTTTCAGTCAGTCCAACCATGACTGAATCGGGTGTGTCTGAGCGTCATATTGACCTTAGACCGTTTGTGCTCAGTTCACCCTATCGTACCGAAATTGTCCCTGGCGGTTTAACACGTGTTGCGATGAAAGAAGGTTCGTTGGTGGTCAACTCATCCCAAGGAGGAGGAATTAAAGACACTTGGGTCGTGGAAAACTTACATTCATAAAATAAACAAATATGAGGGTAGAACTATGATTTTATTAAGCACCAATGCTGAAAATATTTTTTGGTTAGGGCGTTATTTAACACGTACTCAATATTTGTGTGCTCAGTTTCCTTTTACCCAAGACCAGCCTGCAATGGATTATGCGCATGCATTTTGTTTGCCTGCTTTTGATGCGTGCTCACTGAATGAGCTGATTTTAAACCCAAACAATCCTGCTTCATTTAACCAGCAATTTCAAAGTGCTAAGAGTAATGTACAAGACTTGCGCGGGATTTTATCTGCAAAGGCTTATGCGGAACTGAATCAATTTATCAAAAATGCCACTGAAAATACCGCCTATATTTGTGATGTGGTTGGAGAGTGTCAGGATGTACTTGAGTCTGAAGCCAGTGATGTCTTTTTATTCTTTAGTTTGGGGCAAATGATTGAGCAGCTCGACCGTCAAATCCGCATGGAACAAGATGCACAAAATACTTTAGTTGAAATAGAAAACATCGTCATGTTGTTAAAAGAAATGGGCTGGCTAAATCTGGCACAGGCTTGGCTAGAGCTCAAATCGCAACCTGATGCGATGAATTTTTATCATTTTAGTGATTATATTCAACAATTGTTTGAGGTTGATGTATGAAACTTATGATCAATCATCAAACGCATTATCAATATAGTGAATTGGCGCTGAATAGCATTCAATATATCAAAATGACACCTACGAATAATTCACACCAAAAGGTATGCCACTGGCATGTGAGTGTGCCAGGAGAGCGTGAAGAAAAACGGGATGCCTTCCAAAATATTTGGATTACTAGTTCGCAACGTGAAGCCTATCAACAGCTGACCATAATGGCGCAGGGCATTGTTGAAATTAATAGCTTGGCAGAACATGGCATACAAGATCGGCTGAATCCCAATTTATTTTTACAACCGACGCCCAATACTCAGTGCAATGCCGAAATGAAGGCATTTGCACATCAGTATGTGCCTGAGCTGAATCGGGAAAATTTGATGAAACTGTCAGAAGCCGTTTTAGCGCATATTCCTTATATACCAGCCGAAACCTCGGTGCTCACTTCGGCAATCGATGCATTCAATGGGCAGCAAGGCGTATGTCAGGACCATAGTCATGTTTTTATTGCCATGTGTAAGCATCTGGGCTTACCGGTACGTTATGTATCGGGGTATTTGCATGTGCCTGAAACTTCACACCTCGCCAGTCACGCGTGGGCCGAGGTGTATATTGATGATGCATGGTATTGTTTTGATACCAGTAATCAATTATTCAAACCACAGTCACATATCTATGTAGCTATTGGGCGCGATTATTGGGATGTGGCTCCCGTTCGTGGCGTACGTGAAAAAGGTGGGGTGGAATCGATGCATTCCATGGTACAAGTTTTAAGTTGTTAAGGTTTAGCTGAAAAAGGATGTTCTATGACCTATTGTTGTGCACTTCGTCTGCAAGATGGTTTGGTTTTTATAAGTGATACACGTACGAACGCAGGTGTAGACCATATATCCGTGTTTAGGAAACTGTATACCTTCGGTGTGGAGGGTGAACGCTTTATTGCGATTCAAACCTCAGGAAATTTAGCAACGACCCAAGCGGTGATTGGACATTTAAAAAATCATCTGGAGTTAAGCCAAGAACCGAATTTATATAGTGTCAATACCATGTTCGAAGCGGCTGAGTTGGTTGGACATACTTTGAAAAAAGTCTTGGCGGATATGGCGCCGGACACGCAGGAACAGAGTAATTACTACTGTAGCTTATTGGTCGGTGGACAAATTAAAGGGGCAGAAATGCAACTTTATAATATTTATCCGCAGGGGAATTTTATTTGTGCGACCAAAGATACGCCGTATTTTCAAATTGGTGAAAGTAAATATGGCAAGCCGATTCTAGATCGTGCATTACGGTATGACATGCCCTTAGACGAAGCGGTGAAGTGTAGTTTGATTTCTTTTGACTCAACTTTACGTTCCAATGTTTCTGTAGGTTTGCCCTTAGATGCTTTGGTGTACACGAGAGATAGTTTACATATTCCAGTGGGTAAGCGGATTGATGAAGAAGATCCGTATTTTTCAAGCATCAGTAAGCAATGGTCGGATACCTTAAGAAAAGGATTGCAAGAATTGGCAAAGCCGACGGATGACTATTTAGTATAAACCTGCTAAATGCTAAAAATATTGAAATCAATCAATTGGGGGAAGTCTATGCAGCAAATTTGCTATGCAAGCACTTCAACTTCGGATCACGTACAGCTTCTTCAAGATGTTCGAGACATTTTAAGCGAAGCGCGTGATTTTAATGCATTGCATAATATTTCAGGTGTTCTTTATTATGCAGATCAGCATTATTTCCAGTGTTTAGAAGGGGATCAAGCAGTTTTACAATTATTAATGTTGAAATTATTGAAAGACCCTAGACATACAGATATTAAAGTCTTTGAGGCGAAAACCATTCACGCGGCACATTTTAGAGCTTGGGGCATGAAGTATGTGCAACGTATGAGTAGTGTACATACCAAAATGCGTGAGATGGGTTTTGCAACATTTGAACCGCAGAGTATGAGTCAGCAACAAATTGATCAGCTGTTGCAAGACCTTTATGATGCCCAGTCTGATGAGAGTCTAGGTTGAAAAAAGCCCAAGTATAACTTGGGCTTTTTTGTTTAAATTTGCTTACGTGTAGGGCGATTGCTTAACCGACAAAGTAGCTCATAACCAATAGTTCCATTGGCTTCCGCAACATCGTCAACTAAGCGGTTTTTACCCCAGAGTTCAACCTTTGTACCGAGTTTGGCGTTTAAACCCGTCACATCGATCGCAATCATGTCCATTGCTACTCGGCCCACAACAGCTGCAGCCTGACCATTTATAGCAACATGGTTTTGTTTTGGAAATGCACGTGGGTAGCCATCTCCATAACCAATCGAAACAATCGCCAATTCAGTTTCTTGGTTCGCGACAAAATGCGAACCATAACCCACACCTTCACCTGCTTGAATGGTATTTAATGCAATAATTTCCGCCGTGAAGGTCATAACGGGCTTTAAGTCTAAGTCGTGTGCATTTTTATCGGCAAAAGGTGATGCACCGTAAAGCATGATGCCAGGGCGAACAAAATCAAAATAAAGTTCAGGCCATTTAAAAATAGCAGCTGAGTTACAACATGAGGCTAGAATTGGTGAGCACGCTTCTTTGATGTGTAGGAATTGCGCACGTTGCTGCTCATTGAGTGGGTGATCCGCATCGGCATTGGCAAAGTGCATTGCTAGGACACATGTAAAGCCTTCTGCTTTCAATGTGTTGATGACAGCAATGATTTCAGCAATTTTAAAGCCTAAACGATTCATACCGCTATTGAGTTTTACCCATACTTTAAGCTTTTGTGCGATATACGTGGTTTTATGTGCGATCAGCCAATCGACTTGTTGTTGCTGATGAACCACACACTCGATATTTTGCTCAATGACGGTTGGCATTTCATCTGCTGAGAAAACACCTTCAATCAGGGTAATCGGCTGTTTAAAGCCGAGTTCACGAATCTCTAGTGCTTCTTGTAAACAGGCGACACCAAAGGCATCGGTTTCACTTAAGGCTGCTAAACAGTCTTTGACTCCGTGTCCATAAGCATTGGCTTTGACCATGCTGACGATTTTCGCGTTTGGGGCAAGTTGTTTGACACGGTTTAAATTATATTGCAGCGCTTGGCTATCAATATAAACTGTTGCTTGACGCACCCTAATTACTCCTACAGGGTCATGGAAGGGCGATGATGAGGCTTTAATTATTCCTCATCATCGTACTGAGCATAAAACTCAGGGGATAAGTTACTAAAGCGGGTATATTGGCCTTCAAAAGCAAGTCGAACGGTACCAATAGGGCCGTTACGCTGCTTACCAATAATAATTTCGGCAGTGCCTGCTTCTTTGGATTCTTTGTTATAGACTTCATCACGGTAAATAAACATGATCAAGTCGGCGTCCTGCTCGATTGCACCAGATTCACGTAAGTCTGACATCACGGGACGCTTGTTGGGACGGTTCTCGAGGGAACGGTTAAGCTGCGATAGTGCAATCACAGGACACATCATTTCTTTGGCAAGAGCTTTTAAGCTTCGTGAAATTTCCGAAATCTCACCGACACGGTTATCACCCATGCCTGGTACTTTCATTAGCTGTAAGTAATCGACCATGATGCAGCCGAGTTTACCATCGTGCTGTTTGGCAATACGACGTGCACGTGCTCGAACTTCTGTAGGTGGAAGAGCAGAAGAGTCATCGATATAGAGCTTTTTCTCTTGCAGTTGCAAAATGGTGCCGGTCACTTTTGACCATTCATCACCATCGAGTTTACCTGAACGTAAATGTCCCTGATGGACTTTCCCGTAAGATGAAATTAAACGCATGGCGATGGAGTCGGCTGGCATTTCCATGGAGTAAACCAAGGCAGGTAAGTCATTATTAAACAGCACGCTTTCCACTAAATTCATGGCAAAAGTGGTTTTACCCATCGATGGACGCGCTGCAACAATAATCAAATCACCTGCTTGCATACCCGAAGTTTTATTGTCGAGTTCAAGAAAGCCTGTGGTTAAGCCTGTAATACTGCCTTCCATTTGCGACAGCTCATTCAGCTTATCAAAGACATCGGCCACAACTGTATTGATGGCTTTAGGCCCTTGAGCTTTGGCGTTGTTATTGTGTTGTTCTGCCAAGGAGAAAATATTGGTTTCGGCCAAATCTAAAATTTCACTGACGTTACGACCTTTGGTGTCATAGGCATTTTGTAAAATTTCAGAGCTAACCTTAATCATGCTACGCAAAGTTGAAAATTCTTTGATCTTGGTGGCATAGGTTTCCATGTTATAGAAACTAGACGGGGAGTCTGCCATCAATTGCATCAGGTACTCTTCACCACCAACCGCATCGAGTAGGTTTTGTGTGGTGAGCCAGTCATGCACTAAAACCGCATCATAAGGTGAGCTGTCTTTGGAGAGTTGCGCAATCGCGCGGAAAATATATTTATGGCGCGTCGCATAAAAGTCATTTTCAGTCAGTACATCGCCAACTTGTTCAAAGGATTCAGCAACCGTCATTAAAGCGGCAAGTACGGCTTGTTCCAATGCTAAGTTATGCGGAGGTGTACGGAACTCTTTCAGTTGCCCTGACTCATTCGGTTTATTGTCTTGTTTCGATGAGCTCTTTTGAGCAGTGGCATTCGCCTGTGACATATAACGCCCTGATTTTTAATACAGTAAGAGGGATAACTTAAGATAAATTTCACTGTAAATTTGGAAAAAATTACAGCCATTTAACTCTATGCACTTTATCAAAAAATGCAGCTGCTGTGTGCTGAATTCAAGGCTTATGGATAAAACCCATAACATTCAAATTTGGCATTTTGCGGGGCAGGCTGATGAAGTTTTAAGCTGAGTGAAGAAACTACTTTTTCATAGAGATAAAAAAAGAGCATGCAAAAGCATGCTCTTTTTTTTGCAAGAAATTACTCAGATACGATAGTAACGAGAACTTCAGCAACAACATCATGGTGCAATTGGATTGCGATGTTGAATTCGCCAGTGTGACGAAGTGCACCGTTCGGTAAACGAACTTCTGCACGGTCAACTTCAAGACCAGCATTTGTTAACGCGTCAGCGATATCACGAGTACCGATAGAACCGAATAGTTTACCTTCGTCACCAGCTTTCGCAGTGATTACGATGTTAACTTCGTCTAATTGGCTAGCACGTGCTTGAGCAGCAGCTAAAACATCAGCTTCAGCTTTCTCAAGTTCAGCGCGACGAGCTTCAAAAGCAGCAGTGTTAGCTTCAGTAGCAGCTACTGCTTGACCTTGAGGGATAAGGTAGTTGCGGCCGTAACCAGCTTTAACTGAAACTTTATCGCCTAATTTACCAAGGTTTTTAATGCGTTGTAATAAGATAATATCCACAGCTCAACCTCACTTATGATTGTCAGTGTAAGGGATCAAAGACAAGTAGCGAGCTTGTTTAATAGCAAGCGCTAATTGACGTTGGTAACGAGCTTTAGTACCTGTAATACGGCTAGGAACAATCTTGCCGTTTTCAGTGATGTACTGTTTTAAAGTGTCGATATCTTTGTAGTCGATGTACGTAACGTTCTCAGCTGTAAAGCGGCAGAACTTGCGACGACGGTAAAAACGTGCCATTGATGTTCTCCTTATGCTTCAGCAGAGTCTTGAGCTTGTTGTGCTTCTTCACGTTGAGCTTTACGCGCACGTTTTTCTTCAGCACTCTTAGCCAATAGTGACTCTTCAGTGATAGCGTTCTCACGACGGATGATAAGGCTACGAATAATTGCATCGTTGTAACGGAACAATTCTTCTAACTCATCAAGAGTAGTTTGACCACACTCAACATTCATAAGAATGTAGTGAGCTTTGTGGATCTTGTTGATTGGGTAAGCCAATTGACGACGGCCCCAGTCTTCAAGACGGTGAATTTGACCTTCAGCTTCTTTGATGTGAGTTAGGTAGCGTTCTACCATACCAACGACTTGATCGCTTTGATCAGGGTGTACTAAAAGTACGATTTCGTAATGACGCATTGTCAGCTCCTTACGGTTTAAACAGCCCCTAACAAAAAAGTTGTTAGAAGCAAGGAGTCACAACCTAGGTTGTGTCGCATTAGATGCGAAGGAGGAATTTTAGAGACTTTGCTCGCCAAATTCAAGAACTTCTCTTAAAAAGCCCTAATTATTTTGAGGTTTTGAGCGCAAAAGGAAGACGACATAGCCTTTAAAGTTTGTATCATTTTCAAGCTTTGATGGTTTATGCCACTGACCGTGTTGAACAATACCAATTTTATAAGGCAGTTTTAGTGCTGAAACTTTTTTTAGATAAGCTGCATAGTTGGGTAGGGTGGTTGAACCTTGATAAGTTTGAATGACCAACTCGTCGATGGTGTTATTCAGGAGGTTTAAAGTCTCCTGATTTGTCACATTGGTCCAGTCCATTAAACCCGTGATACTGAGTTGATAATGTTGAGGTAATTGTTTTCTTAATTGACTTAAGAATAGGGCATATTGGTGAATGTGTTTGGTTTTGGCATCGAAATCAATTTGTATGCCTTGAATATGATTCCCTGCATTTTCCCATTGCTGAACGCGTTTTAGAATGTGCGTAAGCTCTTGGCCATTCCAGTTTAAATGATAATTACGAAAAACCAGCCACACCTTTTGCTGAGGAATCGTTAAAACGCTTACACCTTGCGGCATGAGCTTAGAGTGATGTGTTTGGGAATCTAAACGGATCTCACCTTGTAAAATATAAAGTTCTTTAGCCGCTTTGAGGTAAGGGGCAGATGAAATATTGCCCCAAATCCAAAATGCATCATAGTCTTCGGCATTTACCTGACCAGATGTTGAAGCTGACTGACTCGGCTGACAAGCCATGATGCTGAGCATACAGATCAGCGTCATAACAACGGAAAAAATCTGCTTCAACATATAGTCTTACCAGTAATACTTTAAAGATTCTGCCCAAGAGGTACTTGGATAGTCGCGTTTAATGTGGTCGAACCATTGTTTACGGGTGGATTTTTCAACTTCTGCATCCTGACAGTCATTCATCCCGCTTGGTGAATAACACATGATTGAGCGATAAAGCGCATAAGCTTTTAAATCGGGTACAGAACTGGATTTGATGATGTCTTTATACACTTGGCCACGGGTAAAAATTGTACCTTGGAAGCTAGCAGTTTCTTTTTCTAAAGCGGTGACATAGCTTATGTTGTAGCCTTGAGTCGAGCGTGCATATTCGCCCAAACAAAGTCGGAGCTTTAAATCTTGAGGTGAATTTTCAAGTTTTTGAGTCAGGCTGAATAAATCAGGGCATTGCATTTGTGGCGTGATTTTTGTTCCTGCCCAGATGAAATCACTAAGGGGCGGTTGGTTTTTATAATATTTATATGTTTCTGAGTCATATTTATACTTCGCGGCATCTTGTGGTAGCAGTACAAAGGCTTGATTAAACAGTTTAAAGTTTTGATGCACCAATGATTTTTGCAAAGTTTTATATAAGGCTAAATTTTTTTGATCTGTATTTGATGCTTTGCTCTGTACAATTTGCATTAAGCTTTTTTCATTGGCTTCATTTTCAATAAAGCTTTTTTGCAATGCACCTTGTTTGATTTTAGCATTTGAACCGATGAATACGTTTGCACTTTGCTGCTGAGCATAATGTGGATACAACATCAGCTCAAATAAGCCACGTTGTTCAACTCCTTTCGATTGACTAAGCCAACCTTCCCAATATTGCTGCGCATTTTGAGTTTGTCCAAGTTTTTCTAAAATACGACCTTTTAATAATATTTGACTGAGTTGAAGGTAACTATTAATTGAAGTAGAGGAATGTTCTGGCAAATATTTTAAAGCTTCGGCTGGTTTGTTCTGCACAAAGAATAAGTGATTGGCTTGTAGGTGTTGGAACAGTTCTGGCTGACTCTTAAATAGTGTTTTTTGGTTGTTGAGTTCAGACCAGCTTAAGACCTTATCTTCTGCCGATGTTACCTGACGCATTTGCATTAAATCTGAAATGGTCAGAAAGAAGGGATCTTTTAAATTTTTTGCATTGAATGAGCGGCTTTGAAAAACATGGCGATCCATTTCAAAGACTAGATTATCGAGTTCTAAATTATAGTATTTGGAATCGGGATGATTGATTTGCCATGCGAGTTCGTTGGTCAGGAGTTCGGTATTTCCACTCAGCCAATAACAACGACGTAGTAAGCCGCGTGCACTTGCCGCATATTTTCCCTCAGGAAAGCGTTTGAAGTAGGTAGTAATATGCTCATAGGTATTTTTGAGTAAAGTCTGATCTACTTTATCGGTTGTTAAGTCGCCATATTTACCGACACCTGACTGATAGCTTTCATTGAGGCTGCTACGGATCAACATATATTGTGATGTTTCTTTGATCCAAGGCTGATCAACCGTAGTTAAAACTGAGTAAATTTTAGTAGCTATGGAAAAGTTACTGTTGTAAAAGGCAATGGTAGCATTTAAATAAGACGCATACTGACGTGCTTGTAGAGACCAGTTTGGATTGACTTGGATGAGAGCAAGATCACGGTCACAGGCCGAGATATTTTGTCTTTCTTGAATCAGTAAATCTTTTTCCGTTTTGCTGAGATTTTTGTCAGCTCTCACCTGCTGGGTAAATTGATCTGCACCATTGTCTAGACTACTGCAATGTTCTTGGTAGGGTGTTTTTTCATTGCTCGGTTTTAATCGGGCATTCGGTCGTTTATTGGTTACGCTTTCAAACAATGTTTTAGCTGCAAATGGTACGTTGCTATATTCAGTTTCCCAAAGCGGACCATTTGGCTGATTAAAATTCAATTTGGCCAAGCCCATGTCGCTCAGAAGTAAAAGCATATTGGTTTGATTGTCATTGGCGGGCGTGAGCGCAGGCAAATTGTCACAGGCTGTATAGACATTGGTTTGAATGTTGGTCGATGGGTAGCAAGAAACATCGAAACCAGAAAAACTGTGTGTGCTATAAGCAAGAGTGATAGGGAAGAGACTAATAAAAATAGATTTTTTAAAAAATTGTGATGGCATTTTGATTGCATAGCATGAGTTATTGTTGTGTCTGCTATGGTAACAACTTAAAGACTAGACTTAAATATTGAATAAGTTGAAATAAAAAAGATAGAGAGAACTCTATCTTTTTTAAAACAGCGGCAAATGTGGCGCAGGTGAGACATAGCTAAAACTAAAACTAAAACTTAATGCAGTAATTAAAATTACTGAATATAAGAAATAGCGTTTTGCCCAAACCTGATCATTTTCAGCTTTAAAACCAATGATTGATAAATATACCCAATAAGCACAGAGTGCGTTAAAGGTGATAAGAAAAAACATATTGGTATAGCCAAAACAATACAAACCATTTAACACCGCAGCAAACAGCAAGACATAAATCAAGCTTTCAACTTTCGTGCGGAAAATTGAACGTGCTACAGGTAAAATTGGAATGCCTGCATTTTTATAGTCGTCAAAGCGGTATACCGCAATTCCCCATGAATGAGGCATTTGCCAAAGTGCATATGCTAAGAAAAGCAACAATGCGGCAACATCAAATTCATTGGTCACAGCTGTATAGCCGATCACTGGTGGACTAGCACCAGAAATACTTCCAATCACGGTTTGGTGAATGGATGTGCGTTTGCTCCATAGACTATAAAAAATCACATAAACCACAAAACCAAGTACAGCAAAGCCAAAGGCATAAGCATTAACAAAGAACCAGAGTAGGGCGAAACCTAATATTCCAAGCGCGGCAGAAAATGCCAAAGCAACGGAAGGACTGATGGTTTTTTTAACTAATGCACGGTTCATCGTCCGTTCCATCTTTTGATCAATATCTTGATCAATGACGTTATTGACGACACAGCCAGAAGCAACAACCAGTGTTGTACCGAGTAGGGTGATGAGAAGGAGGAGGAAATCTACAGACCCCTGAGCGGCTAAAAAGAAGCCGCCCAGAGTGGTAACGAAGTTACCAAAGAGAATTCCTGGTTTAGTCAGGAATAAATACTTTTTCAACATGACGATCAGTTTAGATCATCATGTTGTAGTGTAAGTAGTTCATAATCCATACAGAGCCGACTAGAAGTACAGCAATACAAAGTACTGTATAGATAAATGCAATCACGTTCCAACGTTGCTCTGAAGATGAGTTCATGTGCAAGAAGTAAACTAATTGAACTAGAACCTGAGCAACCGCTGTAATTGCGATAACAGCCATAACAATACCGCGGCCAAAACCACCAGCCATTACCATACCGAATGGAATTACGGTCAGGATAACTGAAAGGATAAAGCCGATCGTGTATTGCTTGGTGTTACCGTGTGAAGCACCAGCTGAGTTATGATCGTGACTCATTATAGAACTCCCATTAAGTAAACTACGCTGAATACACAGATCCAAACGATGTCAAGGAAGTGCCAGAACAAGCTTAGGCAAGCAAGACGACGAGTGTTTGGAAGAGTCAAACCATTTTTCTTGATCTGAATCATCAAAATGATCATCCATACCAAACCTGAAGTTACGTGAATACCGTGCGTACCTACTAAAGTAAAGAACGACGATAAAAACGCACTTACGCTTGGACCATGGCCAGCATGAACTAAGTGATTAAACTCATATAGTTCCATACCGATGAATGAAGCACCGAATAACCAAGTGATCGCTAACCAAGTTAAAACTTGGTTGACGTTCTTTTTGTATGCAGCAAGAACCGCAAAACCAAAAGTTACAGAAGAGATCAAGAGAGCGAAAGTTTCAGTTAAAACGAAACCTAAAGACTCACCGAATAATTCTTTTGCACTTGGTGTGCCCATAGGCACATGGCTACTTAAAACAGCGAATGCAATGAAGAGTGTACCGAATAGAATCAAGTCACTCATCAAATAAGTCCAAAAACCAAAGACGGTGATGTCAGTATCATCGTGGTGATGATGCTCATCATGTCCGTGGTTTTCGTGATGAAGTACGTCAGCCATTGTCTTAGTCCTTCTTCAAATGTTTTTCAAGAATCGCGTAACGTTCATTTTCAATACGCTCAACTTCAGCAGCAGGAACATAGTAGTCCACTTTCTTCGTAAACGAAGATGCGATGAAGCTGATAATAGCAGCGATGAACATCACAACAACTAACCACCAGATATGCCAGATTAAACCAAAGCCCATAACAGTAATGAACATGGCAATCACAACACCAGCAGCACGATTCGTTGGCATATGAATGTCTTCGTATGAAGTAGGTTTCGCATATGCTACGCCATTCTCTTTGTCATTCCAGAACGTATCAATACCATTGATTGTTGGAAGGTGAGCAAAGTTGTAGAACGGAGCAGGAGACGAAGTCGCCCATTCAAGTGTACGACCATCCCATGGATCGCCTGTAAGGTCGAGGTTATCGTTGCGTTGTAAGTAACCAACAACAATCTGCATAACGAAACATGCAATACCAATCGCGACTAACACAGAACCGAAGAATGCAATAGCAATGTACGGATCCCATTCAGGGTTGTCATATGTATTCAAACGACGAGTCATACCCATGAAACCAAGGATATAAAGTGGCATGAATGCGAAGTAGAAACCGAAGAACCAGAACCAGAACGCAGCTTTACCCCATGCTTCATTGAGCTTCCAACCAAACATTTTCGGCCAGTAGAAAATGATGCCGGCAAACATACCAAACACCACACCACCGATAATTACGTTATGGAAGTGAGCAATCAAGAACAATGAGTTGTGTACAAGGAAGTCCGCAGGTGGAACCGCCATTAATACACCAGTTAAACCGCCAATACCGAATGTTACAAGGAAGCCAAGCGTCCATAACATAGGAGTAGTGAAGGTGATACGACCCTTATACATTGTGAATAACCAAGAGAAGATTTTCACACCTGTAGGAATCGCAATAACCATGGTCATGATACCAAAGAACGCATTCACGTTCGCACCAGCACCCATGGTGAAGAAGTGGTGAAGCCATACTACGAACGCAAGTACTGTGATCGCAATTGTTGCATACACCATTGATTTGTAACCGAACAACGTTTTACGAGAGAACGTTGATACAACTTCAGAGTAAATACCAAATGCTGGTAATACTAAGATGTAAACTTCTGGGTGACCCCATGTCCAAATCAAGTTTACATACAACATTGGGCTACCACCCATGTCATTTGTAAAGAAGTGGAAACCGAAGTAACGGTCAAGCGTTAACATTGCAATTGTTGCTGTTAACACTGGGAATGACGCAATGATCAATACAGCTGTACACAAAGATGTCCAAGTAAAGATCGGCATGTCCATAAGTGACATACCAGGCGCGCGCATTTTAATGATGGTAACGAAGAAGTTAACACCCGTTAATAGCGTACCTAAACCTGAAATCTGAAGTGCCCAGATATAGTAGTCCACACCCACGCCTGGAGAGTATTCGATACCTGAAAGAGGAGGATAAGCCATCCAACCTGTTGCAGCGAATTCACCAATTGCAAGAGATGCCATCATTAAGCCTGCAGCACCAGCAAATAACCAGAAGCTTAGAGAGTTTAATAATGGGAAGGCAACGTCACGTGCACCAATTTGAAGTGGTACAGAGATGTTCATTAAGCCAACAACTAGACCCATTGCTACGAAGAAGATCATGATTACACCGTGTGCGGTGAAGATCTGATCGTAGTGTTCTGGGTGTAAATAACCTTCACCGCCACCTTTTGCAAGGAACAGTTGAAGACGCATCATGATCGCATCGGCGAAACCACGCAAAAGCATGATGATCGATACGAAAAGATACATGATACCAATTTTTTTATGGTCGACTGATGTGAACCATTCGTTCCACAAGTAGCCCCATTTTTTAAAGTAGGTAATACCAGCAACAACTGCGATACCACCTAAGATCATCATTGCAACTGTGACCAGTACAATTGGATCGTGCGGAATAACGTCCGGACCTAACTTACCTAAGAAGCTCATGTCTTATTCCCCTACAACTGATGAAGCAGGTTCAACAGCGGCATGTGCTTCAGATGAAGCAGCCCCGTGAGCACCCGCAGTCGCTGAGTGATCAGCACCGTGATAGTTGCTCATATATTTGCTGATGACTGACTTAAACAAGCCTTCCTCTACAGAAGAGTAGTAAGTCACAGGGTGTGGCTTAGTTGGATAAGGCTTCATTGCCTCAGCAGCAGCCTTCTCTTCAGGAGTTTTTGCTTTTGAAATCAAAACTTCAATTTGGTGTTTACCACGGTTACCGTCACGTAAAGACTCAAATTCAGCTTGATCTAAAATTGTTTTTTGTACAGCTTTAGGATTAATGCTTGTACCGTTACCTGCTTTAACTGCAGCAACCCATTCAGCGAATTGAGCGTCAGTTACAGAGTGAGCACGGAAGCGCATTTGCGAGAAGCCGTAGCCTGAATAGTTCGAAGAGAAACCGCGGTAGCCTTCAGCTGGGCTAGTTCCATCTGCTAACAAATTCAAGTGCGTTTGCATGCCTGCCATTGCATAAATTTGACCACCTAACGCAGGGATGAAGAAAGAGTTCATCGTGAAGTTAGAGGTAATTTTAAGTGCAACTGGAGTTTTTTCAGGGAAACGAATTTCGTTAACCGTCGCAATGTTAAGATCAGGGTAAATGAAGATCCATTTAAACTGTTCTGCAATGACTTGAATATTTACAGGTGCTTTATCAGATTCGAGTGGGCGGTAAGGGTCATACTTGTGTGAACCCCACCAAGTTAACCAAGCCAGAATACCAATAATAATGACAGGAATACCCCAAACTACAATTTCAATTGCAGTAGAGTGTGCCCATGTAGGTTTATAGTCTGCATCTTTATTCGACGCGCGATATTTCCAACCAAACCATAATGCCATTACGACTGATGGAATAACCACCAATAGCATTAAATAGATCGCAGTCATCATTAAGTCAGATTGACCTTGTGCAACTGGACCTTTTGAGTTTAGAAGTACCATATCACCACCACACCCCGTTAAGAGCGCGGCGATCGCAGATAAAGACAATACAGCTAAAATCGTTTGTCTCATTTTACAACCTCGGTGAAGAGTCCCATTCCCTAATAAAATTGGGATAGCGATTAAAGTGTCGCATGATTGAAAAGTTTCTTTTTAAGTCTAAAAACACTTCTCAATCATAAGACACCGCTACGTTGTAGGGCATTATGCCTCATATCGACAAACTAAGCTATACGTAAAGATGCTTTAAATGACTGTTATAAAAACTGATTTTTTCACTCGGAATTTTATAATTTCTTTATGGATTTATTTTGAATATCAATAAACTGCGGAAAACTGAGGTGCGCCAAACCTCAGCTTAAATATGGTCAAATTACTGCTTAATGACCTTGGTTTTTGCCAGCTTATCGTGCAAAGTTTGACGCTTTGCAGTTAAACCAAAGACGTGATCGGCGATGGTAATAAACGGCATGAACAGCATATTGAGCACAATAAAGACAACACTGCGTAATGTGAATACACGTAAAAGGCTGACTTTTTCGTTGGTTTGAACGTCTACAATTTTAATTTTAGTGATTTTTTTGCCAATACTTTGACCATTTTTTGCTAAGAAAAAGGCCTGAATACCGAGCATAATCAGAAGGTAAATGCCCATGGTGGTCCATGCTTCAGTTGGAATCAAACTGAACAGTTGTGCTTGCAGCTCACTGGCCTGAGTTGCTGTGGTGGCCGCTTGCATTTTTTGCTGAATTTCAGTCAGTTCACCAAATTTATCTGCTTGTAAAAAGAACGAGGGGATAGCAGCGGCAGGGAGCCAAAGAAGTAAATCAATGACTTTGGCTAAGACACGTGTGCCTATTGATGCCAGTTCCGGTTGAGCAACTTTCGCCGCTGTACGGTTTGGTTGTGAAAATTGATTTGGCGTATGCATTGGCTCAGGAATAGGGGGCTGAGGTTGATAACCTACAGGTTCATACGCCAGTTTTCCTTGGGTGAGTTCACCTAAAGCTTTCCATTCAGGCATACCCTGATGCCAAACTAAATCCGTCAATAAAACTTGTTGGCTTGCGAGCATCTGATTCAACTGCTCTAAGGTATATGGACCGGCTTGTTGATTATTTCGTGCCAAGTAAATCTGCATATAAACTTAATCTCAAAATATAAATTGGGATATTCAAATAATAAATGTATTTGTTTCAGATGAAAAACAAATAAAAAATCTATGATAAAACATGCGGATAGTCTAGAGAATTTCAAGCTGAAATTAACCAAAACTACACAAAATGCAGGACAGTGTAGCAAGGATTATGCTGCTTCTTCTAGCTTTATCGTAATGCGATCTCTTCTCAATCAAGATGTTGATGCATGAGTATCAAACTTAGTCTAAGTTTTTGTATAAAAACGTTTGTTTCAATGCGGATACGTTGAAAGAGTGGTGATAAAAAAAGACCCATGAAAGGGTCTTTTTTTATCACATCAAAAAGTTAAGCTTTTTGAACTTTTTCTTCAGCAAGGAAGAACCAAGTGTCTAATACTGAGTCAGGGTTAAGTGATACAGATTCGATACCTTGTTCCATAAGCCACTGCGCAAGATCTGGGTGATCTGATGGGCCTTGACCACAGATACCCACATATTTACCTGCTTTACGGCATGCATGAATTGCCATAGAAAGGAGTGCTTTTACAGCTGGATCACGTTCATCAAATAAGTGAGATACAATACCAGAGTCACGGTCTAGACCAAGCGTTAACTGAGTTAAGTCGTTTGAACCGATAGAGAAGCCATCGAAGTGTTCAAGGAACTGTTCAGCCAATAATGCGTTTGTTGGTAACTCACACATCATGATCACTTTTAGACCATTTTCACCACGTTTCAAACCATTTAACGCCAATAATTCAATTACACGTTTCGCTTCATGTACAGTACGTACGAAAGGAATCATGATTTGAATATTGGTTAAGCCCATTTCGTCACGTGCTTTTTTCAACGCGCGGCATTCTAATTCGAAACAGTCACGGAAGTTGTCAGACACATAACGGCTTGCACCACGGAAGCCCAACATTGGGTTTTCTTCTTCAGGTTCGTATAACTTACCACCGATCAAGTTTGCATATTCATTTGACTTAAAGTCAGACATACGAACGATCACAGGTTTGTCTGCAAATGCTGCAGCAAGGGTAGAAATACCTTCAACCAGTTTTTCAACATAGAATTCGATTGGAGATGCATAACCCGCAGTACGTGCCATTACCGCAGCACGTGTTTCACGTGGCAAGCTGTCAATGTTCAACAATGCTTTAGGGTGGACACCGATCATACGGTTAATGATGAACTCAAGACGTGCAAGGCCAATCCCTTCATTTGGAATTTGTGCAAAGTCAAATGCGCGGTCAGGGTTACCGACATTCATCATTACTTTGAACGGAAGCTCTGGCATAGATTCGATTGAATTGGTTTGAATTTCGAAATCTAAAGAACCTTCGTAGATGAAACCTGTATCACCTTCTGCACATGAAACAGTTACTTCTTGGCCGTCTACTAGAACTTCAGTTGCATTACCACAACCGACAATTGCTGGAACACCCAGTTCACGTGCAATAATCGCTGCGTGACAAGTACGACCACCACGGTTAGTGACAATTGCAGCGGCACGTTTCATCACTGGTTCCCAGTCTGGGTCAGTCATGTCAGAAACCAGTACATCACCGTCTTGTACTTTGTCCATTTCTTTAATAGACGTAACAATGCGTACTTTACCAGAACCGATACGTTGACCGATTGAACGGCCTTCACAAATCACTGTGCCTTTTTGCTTCAAAAGGTAGCGTTCCATGGTACCGACGTTTTCACGGCTCTTCACTGTTTCAGGGCGCGCTTGAACGATATAAATTTGACCGTCATCGCCATCTTTTGCCCACTCGATGTCCATTGGAGAACCATAATGGTTTTCAATAATCAGCGCTTGTTTTGCAAGTTCTTGCAGTTCGTGGTCGTTTAATGCGAATTGTTGACGCTCTTGTTTTTCAACATCAACCACAACAACTGATTTACCTGCAGATGCTTCTTCGCCATAAATCATTTTTTGGTGTTTAGAACCCAGATTACGACGGAGTACAGCGTGCTTGCCTGCATTTAAAAGAGGTTTAGAAAGGTAGAATTCGTCAGGGTTTACAGCACCTTGAACAACCATTTCACCCAAACCATAAGATGCAGTGATGAAGACTACGTCACGGAAACCTGATTCAGTGTCGAGTGTAAACATTACACCTGCTGCACCAGTTTCAGAGCGAACCATACGCTGAATACCAGCAGATAAAGCCACAACATCATGCGCAAAGTTTTGGTGTACGCGGTAAGAAATTGCACGGTCGTTATACAGTGATGCAAAGACTTCTTTGATCGCGATCAATACGTTGTCGATACCGCGAATGTTTAAGAAGGTTTCTTGTTGCCCTGCAAAAGAAGCATCTGGTAAATCTTCTGCTGTCGCAGAAGAACGAACGGCAACCGCGATGTCTGGGTTGCCGTTTGAAAGCTCTGCAAATGCTTTACGAACTTCTTGTTCAAGTTCTGCCGTAAGTGGAGTATCTACAATCCATTGGCGAATTTTCGCGCCTGTTTCAGCAAGAGCATTTACATCATCAACATTGAGGACTTTTAACTCTGCATTGATTTTAGCGTTTAGGCCACTTTGCTCGAGAAATTCACGATATGCTTGAGCTGTAGTAGCAAAGCCACCTGGTACAGATACACCTGCATTTGATAGGTGGCTGATCATTTCACCTAAAGATGAGTTTTTCCCACCTACAAGTTCAACGTCGTGTTTCCCTAATTTTTCTAGACCAATTACGCGCGCTTCCAAAGTTGTTACTCCACTTTTGCAGTATTTAATCACTATCTTGGCATCAGATTATAACAAATCTACTTAGCTTTTTGATTTTACTAAGCGACAGTCATGTAAGATCGGTTTACTATAAAGATTATATAGCACTAAGACAAATTTTTGAGGAGAATTTTAATGTCGGGAAGTAAACAATTTAAGCGGAGTGTTTTTTTTGTATCTGATGGTACTGCAATTACCGCTGAAACCCTTGGGCACTCGCTATTGGCGCAGTTTCCAAATGTTGACTTTGACATTCATATTATTCCTTATATTAGCTCTGAAGAAGCTGCTACAAATGTGGTTGCTGAGATCAATTTAAGGGCACAACAAGACGGACAAAAGCCACTGGTTTTTGACACTTTAGTCGACCCGTACGTGCGTGACATCATTAATACTGCAAATGCTATAAATCTTGATGTATTTGAAGGGCTTATTAGTAAATTGTCTGAAGAGTTAGGAACACCGCCTACAACTTTAGTCGGACAGACCCATGCGGTGACCGATTCGGAGTCTTATAAAGCACGTATTGATGCGGTGCATTTTGCTTTAGATAACGATGACGGTGCACGTACACGCCACTATGACAAGGCTGACCTGATTCTGATTGGGGTGTCACGTTCGGGTAAAACACCGACGTCAATTTATTTGTCATTACAGTTTGGGATTCGTGTTGCAAACTATCCTTTAACTGAAGAAGACTTAGATGACAACCGTTTACCTGCGGTACTTCGCGCGCATAAACAGAAGCTTTTTGGTTTGATGATTGATGCGGAGCGTCTTGTTGCTATTCGCTCTGAACGTAAAGCCAATAGCCGTTATGCAAGCTTCAGCCAGTGTCAAATGGAGCTTCGCGCAATTGAAGGGATTTATATCTCTGAAGGGATTAAATACTTAAATGTCTCGGAAATGTCGATTGAAGAAATTTCAACTCGTGTACTCCAAATGACGGGTTTAAAACGTCGCATTGGTTGATATTGTCATTACATTATAAAGCGTCATATTGGTGATGCTTTATAATGTTGATCAATATAAAAATACAGATTAGATCAAATGAAAATAATATCAAAATGCCTATTAGGTGTATTTTGTTTTGCGCATTTTAATATGGCTTTATATGCGCAAAATATATCAATTCAGCAGGCTGAGCAGGCGATTGATCAAAAATATGCAGCGCTAGATTTTTATGCAGTGAATCAACAGATCGAAAATGATGTGGTTGATTTAATCCGTGAAAATGCAGAAAGTTATGCTTATTCTTTCCCCAAATTGACTGAAAATCTTAGACTAAAGATTAATGCCTCACCGGATCAACTGCTTAAATTCTATACCTTTGATGTAGGCGGTGGCGGTACTATGGGTGAATTTTCATCCTATGTGCAGATGAAATCGAGCAAGTCCACTAAACTTCAGCCTTTAGAAACAGGCTATATTTTAAAGATTGACCAAGTAAAATTGGGTACACAGCCGATTTATCTGATTCAAAGTTATTACAAAGGCGATAGCTGTCACGGTCTCTATCAAATTCAAGCCTTTAAAATACACGCCCAAGCTTTGACAGCAACACCAGTTTTCCAGACCAAGAAAAAGCAGTTAAGTTCGATTGAAGTAGATTATGACTGTCATTATGACGAAGAGCGGCGCGGTTCATATATCCGTGTTTCAAAAGACTTAAACAAGATTGATATCACTTTATTAGATCAAAACAGCCGCCCGACTGGAAAGTACTTACGTTATCAGCGCTCAAATACAGGCTATCAGTATACAGGTGTGACGAAATAAACAGTGGGTAAGTAGGAAACTTACCCTATTATGGTTAATGGCTATAGGTGGTAATGATCACATCGACTGGATATTCGGCGCCATCTAAACTTTGAATGTCATGTTCTCGAATTTTGACTATTGGCCAAGTGATTAGCTTACAGTTGTCGCGCTGTAGGGCATGATAATAATGATCGGACTTAAAAAATTTAAGTTTATCGGCAGCGGAGTTAGGTTTGAGTTGGTGTCTAAGCCATGGGTCTTGAACTTGGGTTTCTAAAAAGCGTAGAGCCAGTAGGCATTTGATGCGTGTATTAAATAGACGTCGGTTCTTAATAACCAGTGGATGTTGGATTAAGCGTTGAATTCCGCGTTCCGTTTTCGGCAAGATGAATTGAGGTGCGTTTTGAAAAACATAGACTGATTGAGCGACCTGACAAATCGACTCGAGGGCTGTTACTGTATGTTGGTTAGTGCCAATAATTGCGACACGTTGCTCAGCAAAAGTATGTTGTTTAATTTCTGAAGCAGCAATCAGTTGCCCTTTAAAATGCTGAAAATACTCGGGATGGTTTTGAAATAAACCAGATCCATTGTCTGTTGAATGCAAATTGACCATGCTCGATCCTTAATTTTTTTTATCGTCTTTCCTTAATTTATTATTTTTAGTGCTTTTGCTCTAAAAAGGCAAAGTGATAAATTGTCTGAGCAGTCACGCTAACTTTAGTCTAGACATAGCAGCAGTTTTTGCAGGGTTTTGAGGATCTTTTAGTTATTCATTTATGCACGTCGCCTTATGGGTATGCATTAATACGCATAAGGCGATTAGCTTCATTTGTACTTAGCTATTTTTGATCTGCATGAGACGTTCAAAATTTTCTAAACGTTTGTCCGTGTCATAGATGTCACAGGTGAAAATAAACTCGTCGACATCATATTCCAAAAGAAGCTGTTTCAAGCCTTCTTTTATCGTGCCATTGGAACCGATTTGCGCCATGGCATAAAAACTATCTACCGACATTTTTTCCGCAGGTGACCATAGACCGTCCATGCTGGCAATTGGTGCTTTTAACTTTAAACTTTGACCGCGCATGAGACCTAAAACTCGTTGGTAGGCACTGGTCGCTAGATACACAGCTTCAGCATCGGTTTCAGCAACGACCGTCGGGACACCCATAGATACATAAGGTTTGGATAAATATTCAGAGGGTTCAAAGTTTTCACGATAGAGCTGAATCGCTTGTTTTAGCATACGCGGTGCAAAGTGTGATGCAAAAGAGTAGGGAAGACCGAGTCTTGCTGCCAGTTGTGCACTAAATAAACTTGAACCGAGTAGCCATACAGGCACATGTGTCCCTTGCCCTGGAGTTGCAATGATGCGTTGATTTGGCTCAGCGTCTTTAAAGTAATGCAGAATTTCTAGGACATCTTGTGGGAACTGATCTTCAGTTTCTTGACGGCCACGACGAAGTGCACGCATGGTCATTTGGTCTGTACCCGGTGCTCGACCTAAACCTAATTCGATCCGGTTTGGATAGAGTGTCGCAAGCGTACCGAATTGCTCCGCTACAATCAGTGGGGCATGGTTTGGGAGCATAATACCGCCAGAGCCCACTTTTAAAGTTGAGGTATTCGCGAGTAAATAGCCGAGTAGCACCGCAGTTGCAGAGCTGGCAATACCATCCATATTATGATGTTCCGCAAGCCAGAGTCGGCTATAGCCTAAACGCTCAGCTTGTTGGGCCAATTTTAAGCTATGCTGTAGGGTGAGTTGTACAGTTTGATCTTCGCGGACAGGAGCTAATTCTAAAATAGAAAATTGAGTCTCGGACAACGTGCGCATTCTACTTCTCAGTTTTGCTTTATATATCGAAATAATACGATATAACTGTTATTTTGTATATCGATTTTATTCGATATTCTGGTTGTTTTATATAAGATGTTGATTTAAAAATGAAACAAAATTTATATTCAACATTGTTGAACAGCACCAGCCACATATACGTTTAAAACCAAAGTGGTAAGCTGCTGCATTCAGTAGAAACGATGCAGTGTCTTTTTTGAGTGTCGGTTGTGAGATAAATAAAAAGCACCCGAAGGTGCTTTTTATTTGAAAATGTTTTATGGGGATGCTTAACGTTTCCCGTTTTTGTACCAGCCTAAGTGACGGCCATTGTCACCACGGTAGTTGCGACCATTATATTTATAATTGCTGTTACGGTAGCCGCGGCTGTCATAACGACGATCATAACGGTCGTCGTAACGGCGGTCATATTCATCATCGTAACGACGGTCTTCAGAGACTTTTTTACCTAGAACTGCGCCACCCGCTGAACCTAGACCTGCACCAATATACCCACCATTGGTACCGCCCATGTTTTTACCTACGGTATAACCACCAGCACCACCGAGTGCTCCACCAATGATTGCACCATTACGGTCACGTTTGTTGGCTGAAGCAGCTGCACCTGCACCACCACCAATGGCAGAACCAATCATCGCGCCTGTTTGTCCACCCATTTGGTTACCAATCGCGGCACCGACAACACCACCCAACGCAGAAGTCAGTGCGGTATTGGTTGTATTACCTGCATATGTTGTGGTCATCGTTAATGCTGAAGCTGCAATTACGGTACTCATTAAAATTGATTTAATTTTCATTTTTAAACTCCTAAGAGCATGTCTATTTTGTCTTGATTTCACTTTAGCGAAACAAGTTGGAAGAATAATGAAGAGAAACTTTATCGAAACCGTTGCTTTGGTAAGTGCTGTGTAACGACTCTTCGTATTTTCTACCAGTTTGGCTGATGTGTTGTTGCGTCTAAATCTGTGCCATAAAAAAGCACCCGAAGGTGCTTTCAATGACATCTTTACGATGCAGCTAATTAATGGTGTTTATGTTTTTTCTTCCATTTTTTACCATGGTAAGAATCATATTGTTTGTCTTTTGAAATCTTGTTGCCGAGTGCTGCACCGCCCGCTGCACCTAGTGCAGAACCCACGTAGCCACCATTGGTGCCACCCATGCTTTTACCTACGGTATAGCCCGCACCACCACCGATTGCACCGCCAATAGCAGATTCAGTACGATGACGTTTGTCACTTGCAACTGCTGCACCACCTGCACCACCGAGTGCTGCACCAATGGTTGCACCAGTTGTGCCACCCATGTTTTTACCAATTGCTGTCCCTGCAACACTACCTAAAGCACTGGCTGCTGCAACGCGAGTTGTGCTGTCTGCATACGCAGTTGCAGTAAACATAGATGCCGTTGCTAATGTTGCTGACATTAAGAGTGTATTAAGTTTCATGTGTTTCTCCATGTCCAACATTGGTTGAACTGTCTTACTTTTTTCGATGTGGCTAATGTAACAAAAAGATTCCAGTTAATTGTGGAGAGTTAAAACTAAATTGAAACCCGTTGGTTTCTTGTTTGTATCAGTTTTATTACAAATGTGAATAAGCAGAATGAAATTTATCCAAAATCATGCAAATGTGGATAAACCTAGGAGTGATGCAGTTCACACTCTGAATTTTGAGCTGAAATGGCCTATTAAAAAGGTGTATATGAAATAAGCTGTTTTGCATTTTTTAAGCGTTAGTAAGGTCATAAACATGCTTTAAAAGTGTATCAATCTACTGAGGCGTATAAAGTAAACGTCGCTCAGGATTGAATAAAGATGTTCTTTGCGTGATAGAGCCGTTAAACTAAGCGCAAATTTTTTGGTGCTGTGAAACTGTATTGCAGCCTTTATATTGAGATATTTTCCTAATGAAAGAATCGTTACGTTTACGATTAGATCAACTTTCTGACCGTCACGAAGAATTAACAGCATTACTTGCAGATGTAGAAGTCATTTCGGATAACAAACGCTTTCGTCAGTTGTCACGTGAACATAGTGATTTAAGCGAAATCACAGAAGTTTGGACCAAGTACAAACAGGCTGAAGCTGATATTGAAACGGCTGAAGCGATGCTGTCAGATCCTGATTTTAAGGAAATGGCTGTTGAAGAAATTAAAGAAAATAAAGCTATTATTGCGTCTTTAGAAGCTGATTTAAATATCTTAATGATTCCGAAAGATCCAAATGATGCGAACTCTGCATATTTGGAAATTCGAGCGGGAACAGGCGGTGATGAAGCTGCTATTTTCTCGGGTGACTTATACCGTATGTACACCAAGTACGCTGAATCACAAGGCTGGCGTATTGAAGTGCTGTCTGAAAATGAAGGTGAACACGGTGGTTATAAAGAAATTATTTGTTTGGTGAATGGTGAAGGCGTTTACGGTCGTTTGAAGTTTGAAAGTGGCGCGCACCGTGTACAACGTGTACCTGCAACAGAGTCTCAAGGTCGTGTGCATACTTCGGCGTGTACCGTTGCGATTTTGCCTGAAATTGATGTCGATACAACGGTCGAGATTAATGCATCAGACTTACGTATTGATACCTACCGTGCCTCAGGTGCGGGTGGTCAGCACATCAACAAAACCGATTCAGCTGTGCGTATTACTCATATTCCAACAGGAACTGTAGTGGAATGTCAGGAAGAACGTTCACAACATAAGAACAAAGCCAAAGCGATGGCTTTACTTGCTTCACGCTTGGAAAATGCAAAACGTGCAGCAGCTGATGCTGCAACTTCTGAAATGCGCCGTGACTTGGTTGGCTCGGGCGATCGTTCAGAACGTATCCGTACCTATAACTACCCGCAAGGTCGTATGACCGATCACCGTATTAACTTAACTTTATACAAGTTAGACGCGGTTATGGAAGGTGATTTAACTGAACTATTAGATAGCTTACATCGTGAATATCAAGCAGATCAGCTTGCGATGCTTGCACAGCAGAATGGTGGATAATGAATATTGCCCAAGCTTTGGCTTTACGTGGTGAAGCCGAGAGTTACGAACGTCAAGAGAACGCATGGTTGTTGGAACACATTACCAAAATTGATTCTTTCGATTTGGTTATGAAAAAAGATCAAGTGCTGACCGATGAACAAGAGCAAGCCTATGTTGCTGCCTTGGCACGAATCGAAGCAGGTGAACCTTTGGCCTATGTGACAGGTTCACAGCCGTTTTGGACATTGGATCTGATTGTCACTCCTGACACTTTAGTACCACGTCCAGATACCGAGGTACTGGTAGAAACTGTATTACGTTTAGACTTACCTGAAGATGCCCGAATTGTCGATTTAGGTACGGGGACGGGTGCGGTTGCGCTTTCATTGGCCAGTGAACGGGACACATGGGACATCACGGCGACCGATATTTATGAGCCAACTTTAGCCGTTGCGCAACAAAATGCAGAAAAGCATGACTTAAATGATGTGACTTTTGTGTGTGGCAGTTGGTTTGCACCGCTAAATCGAAAGTTTTTTGATGTGATTGTCTCGAACCCGCCGTACATCGATGCCGATGATGCTCACATGCAAGACTTAGCAACTGAGCCTGAACGTGCTCTAGTTGCTGCGGATCATGGTTTGGCTGATTTAAAAGTCATTATCCAGCAAGGCAAAAAGCATTTAACCCTCGATGGTTGGGTGGTGCTTGAGCATGGTTATGATCAAGCTGACGCTGTACAGAAAATCTTTAAAGAGGCGGGCTATAAACAAGTCCGGACTGTGAAAGATTATGGTGGGAATGACCGCGTTACATTAGGGCAGTGGACACAATAATTTCATTGTTCCCTCCAAAATAAAAGCGCATTCGATGCGCTTTTATTTTTTCTACCTTATGTTCCAAATACGTCACGCCAACGCAGGAGCCAAGTCTCGATGGCTTTCATGATGCTATCACTGAGTTTTCCGAGCACGGCTAGAAGAATAATTGCTAAGATCACAATATCGGGGCGTGAAGTTTCTCGGCCATCACTCAGTAAGTAGCCAATGCCTTGTGTTGCTGCAATGAGCTCTGCGGCAATCATAAACATCCATGCCAAACTTAAACTGTTGCGCAGTCCCGTTAAGATCCCCGGAGACGCTGCAGGCAAAATAATCTGTTGTACTTGCTGCCAGTACTTCAGTCGATAGACTTGTGCGACTTCGATGAGCTTGCGATCAACCCCTTTAATCGCTGCGACAGTGTTGGTATAGGTCGGAAAAAATGCGCCAATCGCAATCAAGGTAATCTTCGATGCTTCATCAATTCCCAACCACAGTAAAAGTAGAGGAATCCACGCTAAGCTCGGGATGGATTTGATCGCTGAAAAACTGGGTTCTAAAAACGCTTCAACCTGTTTATTGAGTCCCACCAAAATCGCAAACATTAAAGCCAGAGTACTCCCAATAAAAAAGCCTAAAAATACCCGGCATGTACTGGTCCAGACATGCATCCATAAATCTGCCTGCCATAAATCTAGAAAGGTTTGCCATAGACTACTGGGAGCAGGCAATAAATAAGGTTCAATAAAACCTGCACGGACCAGATATTCACAAGCAATCAGTAAGAGCGCTGGAAGGGTGATCGCTTTGAGAACACTCTTCAATTTCAACTGAAATGAGGAACTCTTTTTCACTACAATAGGGCTGAAAGAGCTCGCGACTGACTTGGTCATTATTTGCTTACAACCTTTTGTGCATATTGTGGCTTAAACAACTGAGTCACGACTTGATTAACATTGGTGCCTTTACGGACTAAGTCTTCTTCATTCAAAATGCCGCCAGACTTTTGTAATGCGGCAATCTGTTTGGCTGACGGAATGTTTTGATCAAAGTTGGTACGGCTTAATTGTAATTTTGCGACATTCAACGGAAGTTTGGACTCGCGTGCCAGTAACTCCGCCAATTTCTCTGGGTTAGCTTTGGCCCATTTACGTGCTTGCTCATAAGCTTTAATCACTGCTTCAATGGCTTCGGGACTTTGCTGAGTAAAAGACTCTTTGACGCTGAGCACGCTATAACTGTTAAACCCAATATTTCGATACAGCAATTTTGCACCAGATTGGACTTGTGCCGATGCCATCAATGGATCTAAGCCTGCCCAAGCATCGACTTGACCACGTTCTAAAGCTGTTTTGCCATCTGGATGTTGTAAGTGAACCAGTTGAACATCACGTTTATTTAGACCCACTGTATCCAACGCTTGTAAGGTAAACAGAAATGGATCTGTGCCTTTGGTTGCGGCAATTTTCTTTCCTTTTAAGTCTTTTAGGCTTTTAATTTGGGAGTTTTTAGCAACCACCAAAGCGGTCCATTCAGGTTGGCTTTGGATATAAACGGTATTGATTGGACTGCCGTTGGCACGACTAAGTACGGCTGCAAGCCCTGCGGTTGAAGCAAAATCGACACTGCCACTATTTAAATATTCCAGTGAACGGTTACTGCCTTGGCTAAATACCCATTTAATTTCAGTTTTAGGTAAGGCTTTTTCTAACAATTTCTGCTCTTTCACCACAAGACTGGTTGGTGCGTAGTAGGCATAATCGAGTTTAAGTGTGTTTGGAATAGCGGCATTGGCATACGAGCCGATCAGACCTAAAATCAGTGAAGTGCTCAGTAGTTTAAAGTTTTTCATGTTGCATCATTTAAATAAGTTCATTTGTGAGTTCTTTTAACCTTATGTATGCGAAAAATAAAAAAAGAAAAATGGATAATAAAATATTAAATTGAAATAAGTAGATAGTCTTGATTTAAGTATCTGAATTTTAATAACTTGATTGAACTTTGTGTAGTTTTTGGAGTATAGAATAACTTTAAAAAAGCATAGAATAATTTCTTCTTATATGAAGATTGCATAACTAAATCATTCATTTTGAATGTAAAAAAGCGACTGTAATAGTCGCTTTTTTAAGGGCTTGCAAGCTTACATAGGATAGTCTTGTAAGCTATCAAACACTTCAACTTGCTCTAAAGCATCAGTTTCAAGTGCAAGACAAAGCGTCACAATTTTCTTTAGATCAGCTAAATATTGTTCATCTTTAAACGATGCACCTAACTGCAGGGCTTGAATACGGTCAGCACTAATATCCAACGCTTGAGCAGCTTCAATTGCATTAACTTCATTAAAAAATGCAGTAACAGCATGATTTAATTCAAGGTCTGATGCATTGAGAATACCTTGATCCAGTTGCTCTTCAAATTGTGGGGTAGGAGATTGCAAAGCTTGAGTAAAGTTTTGCACCAGACGTTGATCGAGAACATCAATCATTTTAAGCATGTCATAACCTTTAAAATAAATAAGGTGATTAAACAGGGGGGAGTACAGCCGGAAAATAAGCATTAAAGAATGCTTTAAAATTGGTTGAAAAATAATCCATTTTGGAACTTTTTGCAAATAGATTCCGATAAATGAAAGATGGATTTGTTAAGTAAATGAAAAGATTAAATTTATTAAATTGAGAGCATGTTTACATTTTACACTACTGTTGCAATGGACTCGGATTGATCAAAAAGAAGTATTCAATGCGGACTATCGATGGACTTCAATTGAAAAGTTATTAGAATTATTTTTAAAATATTGAAAAGTAATAACTTGTTAATATCTTTGTTGCAATGATCTTTATTTTACGCATCACTGATGCGAACTCAAAACATTGTGGAATTGCAATTTATAAGGACATGCTAAAGCAACATGAGGTATATCACCTTGCTTTAGCTGTCTTTGTTTGATGTGAAGAATGATGAACGTTTAAGCCACTAGTTAAAGTGCTTTTGCCTCAGTTGTTCTAGACGGAGTTGATATTGCTGCTGCCATGCACTTTCAGCTAAGTTTTGTTTTTGCTGGTCCATTTCTTGGTTGAGAGCAGCAAGTTCAGATTGATAACTGGCGATCTGTTGTTGTTGTCGAGCGACTTGTTGTTCGCGTTCAGCCAACTGCACCGCTTCTTTGCCTGAAAAGTAGCTGTTACGAATTTGTTGGGTAATTTCTTGCTGTTGTATTGGGTCGGTGACGCCAATTAAAGCCAATTTAAGGGCTTTATCATAACTACCACTCTGACCATCAATATTTTTGCTCGGGTTTTTATATTGTTGCTGTAGTTGTGAAAGTTCACTCAGTCGTTGTTGTAAGGTCATGTGCGGTGCGCGGCTCAAGAGCTCACCATAAGCAAACTGATAGCTAGCAAACTCTTTTTCTTCAGCAAAGCCGAGTTGGGTTTCTTGCTTACCTAAAGTCTGCTCACGTAAGTTCCAAATTTCCTGATAACGCTGTTGTGGAGTCATTTGTGTGGACATGATTGTAGCTTGCATTTCTTTTTCGTAAAGCGGCAGGCGTTCTATCAATTGTTTTAAAGTCTGAGCAAACTGCTGATCTGGATATTCGGCCAGTACCTGTTTTAATAATGCCTGACAGTTGGTATCGGGGCAGTTTTGCTGTAACTGGTTTAATAATTGTGTGATATTGCCCGGATTTTTTTGAAAATGTTGAATGATTTGTTGGATGGATTCTTGTTGCTGTTGTTGCTGCATTTTTGACTCGTCATTGTTTGCAGCGGCAAGCTTCTCTTGCAAACTGCTGGGTTGAGCAGTCTCTGTAAGGGACGGTGAGGATGCCTGAGTTTGACCCGATGTGGCATATGATGAGCCAAGGCCCAACCATATCACCACACCGATCACCAATACACTCAGCACCAAAGCGATAAGCCCAAAGCGCTTCATTGTTCTTCCTTATGGGTTGTATTGGAATTGACCCATTACTGGGAAGTGGTCAGATAAGTCCCAAGTCATAAATACGGGGTCGGCAGCCGAGCGAAGAATGCGGACATCGTTACGTGCTTGCATAGGCTGACGGTGGTTATTGGATGACACCACGTAGTCTAAATACTCTACGGTAGAGCCACCCGTGAGTCCTGCACCTGCGAGTTTATTCACTCGTGGATCGAAGGTCGATTCGGTATATCCTGTGCTGACTGGTACCGTACCATTCAAGTTAATTTGCATTTGAGCATAATCTTGCGGCCACAGTAGTTTGTTGACATTAAAGTCACCGCCCATGAGGACTGCATCAAATGACGGGATATTTTGCTTATCGACCAAAGCGCGGATTTGCTTAAATTGTTGCTGGCGCATATCACGTGCCGCGTCGGTATCAAACGATGCGGTATGCGTGGAGGTCACATGATAGGCTTTGCCATTCTTGAGAATTTCAGCATAAATCACGCCTTTATCGGCAAAACAGTCAATGCCTGTACAGCTCGGATAAATAAAATGATCCGTTTTTACAATAGGATGGCGACTTGCAACCAATATGCCGCTGTCATAGATATTGAAACCTGAACCGATTGGAATATAAGTTTGGTACGGATATTCCTGCGCTAATTTGGCTAACATGGCGGTACGACCAGAAGCAAAGGTTTCTTGGAATAAGATTGCATCGTAGCCTTTTAGGTTTTGCGGTAGTTGCTCTAAACGTGAATCAATTTTACTTGCTACTAAAGGAAGCGCATAAATATTATAGGTTAAAACTTTAAACTCATCGGCACTGCTGGCAACGGGTTCTGGCACGGTATTTTGATGGATAGTGTAGTGGAAGTCGTCATAACCACCAGTGTATTCAGCTTTAAAAGCAGTCTGCGCTGCTTTTCCTGCATAATTGGTGTTGAAACGCTGAATGTTACGATCGTTAAACCATGGTGCAGAGAAATCACTGCCAGATGCAGAGTGTTTAATATCACTGCCAGACCAAGTGCCAGTCATAGATTGCTTCAGGGTGACACTTGAACCACCGCCTGTAATCACGGTATCAAAATTATAAGTTTGACCTGACTTTACCCCAGTATAACGGTTAAAACGCAGTACACGTTTGGTTTCATAAGGTGCAATTTGGGTGGCTTCTTGAGCCCATTGACTCCCTTGAGCTAAGGTGCGTGTACCATGATGATTAATATTGACGGATACCGTTTCAGGGGTGGTATTGGTCACATAAATGTATGAGTCTGCTATCGCTTGCTGACTGCACAGCAATAATGATAACCATCCGATATTTTTCATTAAGTTTTTATTTAATTGGGTGCTCATGTGTTCCCTCCATGATGTTTTTATTCAATATTGTGTAAAACAATATGACGAGATCACTATGGCAGGTAATTTTTTTAAGTCAGTGACAAAGTGCGACAGCACCCTGATTTTCCGATGAATGAGCATCAAAAATTCAATTTAATTTATAAGCCCTGTTGACATTTCCTTTGGCAAATCAAAACCAAACCCAGAACAATAGAATGTTGAGGTTTACTTTAACGAGAGAATTTTATGGGTTGGTTATTTGTTATGTAGAAAGAGCATGAGCGTTTCGTAGTTGCTTATACCAATCGACTGAAATTAAGCATCCTTATTTTGACGATAGGCGCCGGGGCTGAGCCCAGTCCACTTTTTAAAAGCACGATGGAAAGCACTCGGATCATGAAAATTGAGTTCAGTGCTAATGTCTTGTAATGATACTTGGCTGTTACTGAGCAGCTCAATCGCCATATCACGGCGTATATCATTTTTGAGTTGTTGATAACTGAAACCTTCACTTTTCAGTCGCCGTTGAATAGTCGCCTCAGACATATTGAAATGATGGGCAATTTCAGACAGTTCAAGCCACTGTATAGGGGGTTCTTGCATTAAATAGCGACGAATTTGAGAACTGGTTGAATGTGGGTTTTTATAACGGGTCAGTAAAATATGTGGGGTTTGCTGAATAAATTGATACCACGATTTACTGTCCTGTTTTATGGGCATTTTTAAATAATTGGCATCGAACTGAATATAGTTTTCAGCCATTTGATATTGGATATTCTCACAAAAACGAACTTTGTAATCGATGTCATCTGTAGGCGCATCACATTTGAGTTGAATCTGATTCAAAATCACCCGTTGACCTATTAGCCAACACATTAGGGCATGAATCAGCATGATGTAAGTTGCGTAACTAAACATACGCTTGGGCTGTTGTCGTTCATAAATCACAATATAGGCATAATGTTCTTGCACCATGAGGTGACTGCTAAAGTCGTCTAGCACCAGATTCATAAACTGCAAAATATGCTGAATGGCTTGGTCGAGCTGGGTAGTGTGTAACAGTGATTTAGATAAAAACTGAAAACTGCCACGGCGCATAGCATGGCGATCCATCCCAAAAAACTCATCATTCATGACATTGGCCAGTTCAGTCCAGAGCTGTGCATATTGATTGACTGAGACCCGTGCTTTTGTCGCACTTAACAATTCGCTATTGATGCCTGCATTTTTCAAAATATCTGCAACTGCGTATCCCTGCTTTTCTGCTTCAAACAATGCTTCGTGTACCAAAGCAATTGAAATGGAATCTTTCTGGGCGTTTGCATGTTCCGATGCAGTCATAGTGGCTTCCATATTTTTATTGTGCATTTTGAGCATTGTCCAAAACCATCATGGAAGATGCAATATTTGGAAATTGTACTCAAGTGCTTCAGTGTTTACATTTCTTCTTAAGTCGTAGCATTCAATCATACAAGGGAAAATAAATGAAGATTCAAGGGAAGGTTTTTGTCGTCACGGGTGGTGCATCGGGTTTAGGCGCAGCGACTGCACGTCATTTGATTGAACAAGGTGCGAAAGTCATTTTGGTAGATATGAACCAAGCTTTAGGTGAAGAGCTACAGCGTGAGTTGGGTGAAAATGCTCAGTTTAAAAGCCTCGATGTTACTGATGAGCACGCTGTGCAAAGTTTCTTCCAAGAAGTCGAGGCGGAATATGCACAGTTGAATGGTTTGGTGAACTGTGCAGGTGTAGCGCCTTCAGCCAAAGTGTTGGGTCGTGATGGTATTCATGAGCTGGCGTTATTCCAAAAAGTATTAAACATCAATGTCTCAGGTACTTTTAATATGCTGCGTTTTGCTGCGCAGTTAATCGCAAAATATGAACCTCAAGTAGGTGAAGAAGAGTGCGGAGTGATTGTGAATACAGCTTCGGTTGCAGCTTATGACGGACAAATTGGACAGACCGCTTATGCAGCCTCTAAGGGCGCTGTGGTTTCAATGACTTTACCGCTGGCACGTGAACTAGCACGTGAGAAAATTCGAGTGATGACCATTGCTCCGGGTATTATGGAAACGCCAATGTTGAAGGCGATGCCGCAAAATGTACAAGATGCGTTGGGTGAAATGGTGCCATTTCCGAAGCGGTTGGCAAAACCTCAAGAGTTTGCTCAGCTTGTAGGGCATATTTTTGAAAATAGTTATTTGAATGGTGAAGTGATTCGTTTAGATGGCGCAATTCGTATGCAGCCTAAATAATCTATTTTGATTTGTGATCTTTGAGTTTATGACGGAGTCTTTAGGTCGATAAGTAAGGGCTTCTTATAACCTTCGGTTCGACCTACTTTTCTTTCGGGAAAAGTAGGCAAAACCATCTACATTCGCAAAACCTGTTTTTTTGAATTTACAGACTATTTTCTCGCAAAAACATTATCTTTTGAAAGGCTTTCAGGTTGCGAATGGGGCGCCGTGTATCAAATATTTATTAAATTTAATAACCTGAAAAGAGAAGGGATACTCCATGCTTTTAAATGAAGAACAAAAAATGGTTCAGGATATGCTGCGTAGTTATTCGCAGGAAAAACTGAAGCCAACCGCGGCTGCACGTGATAAAACAGCGCAGTTTCCTGCGCAAGAACTTAAAGAGCTAGGTGAGTTGGGGGCTTTGGGTATGACTGTTTCACCTGAGTGGGGTGGTGCAGGCTTAGATTATATTTCACTGGTGGTAGCACTTGAGGAAATTGCAGCAGGTGATGGTGCGATTTCGACCATTGTCAGTGTGCAAAACTCACTGCCGTGTGGTATTACCCAGCGCTACGGAACTGATGCACAAAAGCAGCAATATTTAAGCAAGCTTGCCACAGGTGAGTGGTTAGGGTGCTTTTGTCTCACTGAACCACAAGCAGGCTCAGATGCAGGAGCGTTGGAGTGTAAAGCCGTTCGTGAGGGCGATGAGTGGGTGTTGAATGGAACCAAACAATTTATTACCACAGGAAAGCATGCACAAGTCGCTTTGGTTTTTGCAGTCACAGACAAAGCTGCGGGGAAGAAAGGTATTTCTTGCTTTTTAGTCCCAACCGATACCGAAGGCTATATTGTCTCTCGTATAGAAGAAAAGATGGGGCAGCACTGTTCGGATACGGCAATCATTGTTTTGGAGAACTGCCGCATTCCTGCTGATCATTTGCTAGGCGCGGAAGGTGAGGGCTACAAAATTGCGCTTTCAAATTTGGAGTCGGGACGTATCGGTATTGCAGCCCAATCAGTGGGTATGGCTCGTGCCGCTTTAGATGCAGCAGTTGAATATGCCAATGACCGTAAAGCCTTTGGTGTTGAAATTGTACAACATCAGGCAGTTGCTTTTCGTTTAGCCGATATGGCGACGCAAATTGAAGCGGCACGTCAGTTAATTTTCCATGCAGCCACTTTGAAGGATGCAGGTTTGCCATGTTTAAAAGAAGCTTCTATGGCCAAACTGTTTGCCTCAACCATGGCAGAGCGTGTTTGTTCTGATGCGATTCAAATTCATGGTGGCTATGGCTATGTTTCAGATTTTCCTGTTGAACGAATTTATCGGGACGTCCGTGTGAGCCAGATTTATGAAGGAGCATCTGATATCCAGCGTCTTGTCATTGCACGTGAAGTCACCAAGGTTTAAGTCGACTCGGTTTTAGACCTTGGTCGATGTTCAAAGCCTGCATTTTCATTGAGGGATTTGGAAATTGTAGGTGCATTTAAAACATGGTTATCTAGGTGCAGCGGTTAATTATAGTCACTAAGTCGAGCAGTTAAGCTGCTTTAGGTTTTCAAACAATAAGGACTGACAATGACGTCAGTTCAACGCTTAAAACGATAAAGAATATGGACGGCCAAAGTGGATTTGGCCTTAAAAAATGGATAATACGAGGTTGTCGTGATGAAAACATTAGAACAAGCCCACCAAGAATTTAACTATGAGCAACTGATTCAGGAACAATTGGTCGGCCAACCCAATGCAATAAATGCCTATATTGAGTGCTGTCAGCGCTATGTCGGGCAGCAAAAAACAGCACTCATCTGGGAAGGAAAAAATGGTGAGTCTGAGCAATGGAGTTTTGAACAGCTTGATGTTGCCTCAGCACAGTTGGCAAATTATTTTAAAAGTATTGGTGTTCAAGTGGGTGAGTGTATCGCAGGGCTGTTACCGCGTACGCCTGAACTGTTGATTACAATTTTAGCAACATGGCGGATCGGTGCGATTTATCAGCCTTTGTTTACTGCTTTTGAGTCGAAGGCGATTGAACATCGAGTTTTAACTGCGAACACCAAGTTGATTGTGACCAATGCAGAGCAACGACCAAAGCTTAATCACGTTGAAGTCAAACATATTCTTACAGTGAATGCAGGAACAAACTTAACCAGTAATGAAACTGATTTTTGGCAGGAAGCAGAACAACTGTCCGATCAATGTGAAGCTGTTTTGCGTAACTTTGATGATGATTTCCTGATGATGTTTACCTCAGGTACCACAGGTTTGGCCAAATCGGTGCCTGTCCCTTTAAAAGCAGTTTTGGCTTTTAAGGGCTATATGCAACATGCAGTCGATTTAAGAGAAGACGATTCTTTTTGGAATTTAGCCGATCCGGGTTGGGCTTATGGGTTGTACTACGGCATTACAGGCCCGCTCAGTTTGGGGCATAGCATCATTATGGATGAGCGCGCATTTAGCGTCGATCATGCGGTTGAAGTCATTAAAAAGTATCGCGTCAGTAACTTAACGGGTTCGCCTACAGCTTTTCGGATGTTCTTTGGTTTTAAAGAAAAGTTTGATCCTTCCATTAAGACCCATTTACGCGCCGTCAGTAGTGCGGGTGAGCCTTTGACCCCAGAAGTGATTCATTGGTTCAATAATGATCTGAATGTCAACATTTATGACCAGTATGGACAAACTGAGTTGGGCATGGTGATTGCCAACCATCATGCACTGGAGCATGAGAAAAAAGTCGGCTCGGCAGGCTTTGCCAACCCAGGACACAGCTTTGCTGTACTTGATGTCAACCACCAAAAAGTGAAGTACGGCGAAATTGGAACGTTGGCGATAGACTTTAGCCAGTCACCACTGACATGGTTTAAGGGCTATGGTGGCAATAATCGTAAGTCCTTTGTGGGACAGTATTATTTAACAGGTGATACGGTCAAGCTGAATGAAATTGGTGGTATCGACTTTGTTGGTCGTGCTGACGATGTCATTACAACGTCAGGCTATCGAGTTGGACCTTTTGATGTCGAAAGTACTTTGCTTGAGTGTGCGGAAGTACTCGAGTCAGCTGTGATTGGTAAGCCTGATCCAGAGCGCACTGAAGTGGTGAAAGCTTTTGTGGTGCTAAAGCCACAGTATCAAGCCTCTAAAGAGTTGGATAGCAAACTCCAAGCCTATGTGCGTTCACGTTTATCTAAACATGCTTATCCGAAAGAAATTGAGTTTGTTGAAAGCTTGCCAAAAACGTCGAGCGGCAAAATTCAACGTAATTTGCTGAAACAGCAAGAAGTGGCGAAAGTACAAAGCATAATTTAACTACGTCTTTGATGTTTTAAAACTTATATGATTTTGCACCCGAAAGGGTGCTTTTGTTATGGGTTAAGATATAATTATTGCCTTGTATTTTATATATTTTATATAGGTAATGTTTAAATGGATTGGCTGACTTTTATTTCTAATATAGTAAGTTCACTCGCATGGCCTTTAATATTAATAGTAGTTTTTATTTCTTACAAACATGAAATTATTTCGTTAGTACAATCGATCAAAAATTTTAAGGCTGGTGAGTTTCTAGAAATAGAATTTGAAAGAAAGGTTGATCAATTAAGTAATTCTGAAAACAATCCAGATACTAAATTAAGTATTGAGGAACTCAAAGAAATAGAAATGTCCCCAAGAGATGTCGTTCAGACTTCTTGGCTGAAAGTTGATCAGGCTCTAGTGGAGCTGGCTAAAAGTAAAAATATTTTAATAGGATCAACGGTTCCTAGATATACGATTAATAAGTTGAGAGAAGAAAAGTTAATTTCTAATGAAGATGCAATAGCCATTCATGAGTTGAAAAAGTCAAGAAATACATCTGCACATACAATTGATTTTTCACCACAAATTTCATCTATTGTAGAATATAAAACTATGGCTGATAATCTGTGTGAGAAGATAAAGAATAATATTATTCGCTGAAAACCTTTTTCATAACTTATTGTAGTTTCATGGGTATAATTCGCCATCAACATTTTCTTTAGCGAAAGGCTGAATCATGGACGAGTTAGATGAAAGTCTAGAACTCAGTAATGCTGAAATGCATCTCTATAGTCGTCAAATTTTATTGGACGGATGGGATATAGAGGCACAAGAAAAATTAAAGTTGGCCAATGTACTCATCGTAGGCTGTGGTGGTATTGGTTGTATGACTGCGGAGTTACTGGCACGTGCTGGCGTAGGGCAAATCACCCTGATTGATGCTGATACCATCGAAGTGAGTAATCTCCAAAGACAGATTGCCTATGTAGAAAATAATGTCGGTTTTTATAAAGCAGAGGTTTTGGCCCAGCGTTTAAAGCAGATCAATCCCTACATCAAAGTCCATGCGCATGCTGTAAAACTTGATACAGCCAATGCAGCTAGTTTAATTGCAGGCCAAGACTTAGTCCTTGATGGTTGTGATAATTTTACGACACGGTATTTGGTCAATCAGCAGTGTAAAGCGGCCAATGTTCCACTCATCAGTGCATCGGCCATTGGTTTTCAAGGGCAACTATTTATGGTGGAAGGTGAGTCCGCTTGCTATGAATGTCTGTTCCCGAAAGAAGAACATGCGAATGAAAGCCTGCGCTGTGCAGATTCAGGTGTTTTGGCCACCACCCCGAACGTGATGGCCAGTCTTCAAGCGCATCATGCACTTTTATACTTGGGTTTAAATGTGACTGCACTCAAACAACGCTTGTTACTTTGGGATGGCTTAAGTATGAAACAACGTTTGCTTGCTTTCGAAAAAGATACAGATTGTCCAGTTTGTCAGGCAAGATAAGCCTGCAATTTTTTCATTCTTTGATACACTCAATACAATTTATTTTTGACCGATATTATGAAAAACAATATCTTTTTAGATGGACTGCGTTCTGTTGCCCGTGTTGGGGAAACAGCAGTCATTGCAGCACGTGCCGGTATTAAGTACGCAACTGAAAAACCAAGTAATGCCAAATTGATGCGTGAAACCTTTGAGTCTCTGGGCTCAACCTATATCAAGTTGGGTCAGTTTATTGCGAGTACACCTTCACTTTTTCCACGTGAATACGTAGAAGAGTTTCAAGGCTGTTTAGACCAAACTCCATCATTACCATTTAGTTATGTACAGGGAGTTCTGGCGTCTGAGTTTGAAGGTCGAAATCTGTCGGAGATTTTTGCATCGATTGATGAAACGCCATTAGCTTCAGCGTCTATTGCCCAAGTTCATGCCGCGAAGCTGGTGACGGGTGAAGATGTGGTGATTAAAGTACAAAAGCCAGGTGTAGAAACCATTCTCTATACCGACTTAAATGTTCTGCACTGGGCTACCAAGGTTTTAGAAAAAGCAGTGCCTAAAGTCAAATTTGCATCTCTTGCAGATATTGTAGAAGAAATCAAAACCCGTATGGTTCGCGAGGTCGATTTTATTGAAGAAGCCAGTAATCTGGATGACTTTGTGAACTATCTCAATATCACGCAAAACCATAAGGCGATGGCACCTAAGGTCTATCACCAATATTCGACTCGCCGTGTGCTGACTATGCAGCGTCTTTACGGTGTGCCATTAACTGATTTTGAAGTGGTTAAAAAGCGCTGTAAAGACCCATCCCAAGTCCTGATTACTGCTATGAACACATGGTTTGGTAGCCTGATGATGTGTAATAGCTTCCATGCTGACTTACATGCTGGAAACCTAATGTTACTTGATGATGGTCGTGTGGGTTTTATTGATTTCGGCATTGTGGGACAGTTGAAACCTGAAGTATGGACAGCTTGTATCGCCTTTATGGATGCCTTACAAAAAACGGATTATGTACTCATGGCGGAAAACATGCTGAAAATGGGCATGACCGCAGTGCAGATTGATACTCAAGTGTTGGCCGCAGATCTTGAGCGTTTATTTAGTGGTGTGTTGTTGGCAGATCCGCAAGAATTGCTGAGTTCAAACCCAGCAGATTTGAATGACATCATGATGGATATGGTCGCAGTGGGCGAGCGTCACGGTATTCGCTTCCCGCGTGATTTTGCCTTGTTATTTAAACAGATGCTGTATTTCGATCGTTTTATGCGCATCCTTGCGCCGTATACCGACATCTATGCTGACCAGCGTTTGCAAATGGTGCAAACTATGGACCCAAATGTGTTATTAAAAAACTAAGTTCTTTTGAAGCACACTCACCAAAAAATCCCTTTCAGTCCTTCTTTTAAAAGAGGGACTGAAAAATGCTTTCCTGTTTAGGGGATGAAAAACATATTTTCCTAAGACAGGGATTAAAATGTCAAAATCTGTTAAAGGTAATAATGTGGACGCAATTATCATTGAAGGCTTAAAAGTTGAAACAGTGGTTGGCTGCTTTAACTGGGAACGTCAGATTATTCAGCCTTTAATGTTGGATATGATTATTCAAACAGATTTGGAACAAGCTTCAAACTCAGATGACTTAGACCATACCTTAAATTATGCTGAAATTTGTGAAATTGCAGCAAAGGTCATTCAAGATGCTAAGCCTGAACTGATTGAACATGCGGCAAAATTGGTCATCAATGCACTTTTTTCTACCTTTCATGCGATTGAATCGATTAATATTACCATCCGTAAGCCTGCCATTATCGCGCAAGCAAATTCTGTAGGAATTCGTCTTGAACGCCACCGAAACGATTTTCGCCCTAGCTCTGGCGAGTAATAATAATCCAAAGCAACATTTTTTATATGCCTCTGAGCAACTTGCTAAAATTGGGCAACTGCAATTTTCGAATATTTATTTAATTCCATGCCGTGATGGGGTTGGGGCAGATTATTGGAATGCAGCCTGTTTGTTGAAATCGTCTTTGTCTGTTACCGAGATTTTAGTATTGCTGAAAAATATGGAAGCCACATCTGGGCGTGTCCGTCCATCACATCAGATTTCACTGGATGTCGATTTGATTGCATGGGGTGAAAACTTAGAACATATGCAGTTCAATCCCAAAAAATTGCCTTTGGCTTTAGATGTTAAAATTCCAATGTTCGATGTGTGGAAGGATAAAGCATTTCAACATCAAACGCATACATTTCCAACGGTAAGCTGCTTGGAAACCAAATAACATATCGAAGTGTGATTGGCAGTTGAACTGGCTTAACATGCTCATAAAACACAATTCACAGCGAGCTATTTTCATGAAAATACAAATTTTGAGTGCTCTTTCTTTAGCAGTGTTTCTAGCGGGCTGTCATTCAACTCCGTCCAAAATGACAGCGACAACTGCTATGGATAAAACGAGTGTATCTCAAACGACTGAAAAACAAGGGTTAAAACTAGCTGTTCAGACCTATACCCAAGATCAATCGGATTATCAAACTAGCCTATATGATTTAAACCAAGACGGAATCGATGATGCCGTGGTGCTATTAAGTGGGATGGAGTGGTGTGGTTCAGGTGGCTGTACGTTGCTGGTCTTTAAAGGTCTTGCAGATGGGAGTTTCCAACCGCATAGCAAAATGACTGTTTCATCTACACCGATTTATGCTTTAAGTACTCAAACCCAAGGTTGGCGTGATTTATCGGTCTATACCCGAGGTTTAGGACAGGTCATACTGAAGTACAATGGGAAAAGCTATCCATCCAATCCATCACTAGCGTCAAAATATACGGCGAATTTAAAGCAAGCGGGTAATACTTTATTACTGCCGATATCAGCGGAATAAGCAAATTAGAGTCAATAAAAAAGCAGTGGCATAACCACTGCTTTTTTATAAGAGTAAGGCATATTTGCTTAAATAAAATAACTGGTCTTGGTCATGAGTTTTGAAATAGCCGTCATGGTAATTTTGACAGGAATTGGCAAATCGACACCGCCAGCATTCAGTGCTGTATCACGATGGTGTAATTCATCTTCATTCATTTGCACAAGGATATTACGAGAACGGTCATCTTGAGCAGGGAGTTGGCTGATGTGATGCTGTAAGTGCAGGCTCACTTGGCGTTCAGTTTCTGCAACAAAACCTAAGCTATATTTATCGCCTGCAATGCCTGCGATTGCGCCCATACCAAAGGATAAGCCGTACCAAATAGGATTGAGCAGACTGGTATGGCTATCCAGCTCTTTTAATCGGTCTTCACACCATGCAAGATGGTCTTGTTCTTCAATCGCGGCTTGTTCCATTTCGCGGCGTACATTTGGCAGTTTTGCCGTTAAAGCTTGCCCATGATAAAGCGCTTGCGCACAGACTTCACCACTATGGTTGACCCGCATTAAACCTGCAACATGACGCGCTTCACTCACGGCGAGTTGGGTTTCGACCGCCTTGCCTGGGTTTTCACGTTGAGCAGACGTCGTGCCTGGAACTAAGCTACGCAGGGCTTGATCAAAAGAATTGATAAATTTATCGATGCCAGTGTAATGACGCATAACTTTAGTCCTCTAACTCAGGTTGTACGGTTTTTAGCATGGGTTTGAGTCGATATAACAACCACAGCGTAAATCCCGCACTCAGTACAGCAGTAATGCTGAAAAGTATTTTAATATCAATCTTCAAAACACTTAAAATGATAATCGAAAATACAGCAGATGACACCATAAACACCGCATTTAAAATGTTGTTTGCGGCAACAACACGTGCACGATGTGAACGCGGTGAATAGGCTTGCATCATGGCGTATAGCGGCACAATATAAAAACCGCCACTGATGCCGAGCAAGGTCACCGCAAGCATGACATGGTAGTAAATTGCACCGTGGTTAAACATATCCGCGACATTCATCATTGCCCCTGTACGCTCTGGGACATAAGCCAGACTCAAAGCCAAGTAAAAGGCAAATAGGGTGAGTCCAATCGCACCGATAGGCACCATTTTAATATTCACTTCAGAGCCGCCAATTCTACGACACAGCAGGGAGCCAACTCCAATCCCGACAGAAAAGAACGTGAGTAAAAGACTGACGACATTTTCTGATGCATGTAGGTTTTGTTGAGTCAACTGTGGAATTTGGGTGAGATAGGTCGCGCCGTAAAACCAATACCACGAATTTCCCAGTAAAATCATAAAGATGAGGGGGAGGCTTTTGGCATATTTGAGTGTTTGAAAACTGGTTCTAAAGAAATTCCAGTCAATTTTTAACTCGGGTGAGCTGACTTGCTGTTTTAAAATAAATCGACTGGAGAGATAACCCAAAATGGCAATGATGACGACAGTCAGGCTGATCCAAATAAGATTGCCTTGAGAAACCGAAATGACTGCGCCACCCAAAATCATCCCGATTAAAATAGCAATGGAGGTGCCCGACTGAAATAGCGCATTGCCCGACATGAGTTCATTCGGTTTTAGAATCTCAGGCAAAATGGCGTATTTAATGGGGCCAAAGAAGGTGGAGTGTGTGCCCATCATAAATAGAGCCAAGAGCAGCAGCCATAAATTGCCCAATAAGAAACCCGCGGAACCGATGAGCATAATCACAATTTCTAGAACTTTGATGCCACGAATAAGTTGTGAGCGCTCAAACTTATCGGCAATTTGTCCTGCAGTTGCAGAAAAAATGAAGTAAGGCAAAATAAATAACAGCGCGGCTAAATTATTTAAGGTACTGACATCCGCGGCTTGTTGATTAATCCATCCATAAGTAATGACTAAAAGCAAAGCTTGTTTATAGACATTGTCGTTTAAAGCACCAAAAAATTGGGTAATAAACATGGGAAGAAAACGACGGGTACTTAATAGATGTTCATTGTTTTTCATGCTTTTTGCACTGCATTAAGTTTTATTAAGAAATGTGACTAATTGCTCAAACGTTCAATAAAATCATGTAAGATATTTAAAACCTGAAACTGGTTAAAATAATCAATAGATTTCAGTTCTTTTGTGACAATTCATTAGAGCAAATCCATAACGATTAAATAAATTTAGAGTTTTATATGCTTGCCAAAACACAATTTAAAAAGTCGACTCTTTCATTGAGTATGAATTCTTTCATACCGTGGCATCATAACAATAAATATTTGTGTCTGAGTATCTTTTTAACGCTTTTGTCACAAGCTGCTTTGGCTGAAACGCCCGTTGCGATTGAACCAAGTAACGCGGAAGTCAATCCACAAATTTCTACACAATTCACTGAAGACATTAAAAAAGAAGCAATTCGCCAAGGTATGGGCAGCGCGGACGAATTAAAAAAAGTTGAAAATTCTGTGGTTCAGCCTAGCGTTCCAGACAGTATGCAAATGTTGCAACAGCAGCAGACGGCTTTAAAAAATTTACCTGAATTTGCACCGATTGAGTTTGATAACCTTGAGGACTTGCCAACTGTCCAAGTTGACCAAGGTATGGCCAATGATATTTATCAGGTAGCTGAGCAAGCGAAAGCAGAAGCCCAAGCTTACCGTAGTGGCCAAAAGACCGAGTTGGTGCTAAGCGATGCAACTCAACAGGAAATGGCGGAAATTAATCAAGCTCCGGTCAATGTTGATCAACTGATGCAAAGCATTCAAGCAGACAGTAAAATTTCAGTAGAAGCCAACACGGAAGGCAATACCTTAGACTTTGGCATGAGTACTGAAGAGCAAATTGCCAAAGAACCCAATTTCTTTAAGCGCATGCTTTATAAAATTCGACCACCAAGAGCATTAGATACTGCAAAAGTGCCGCGAATCAATGCAGATGTTGAAATCATCAATGCGAAATATGAAGGCGAGATATCCAATAAAGCGTATCAGGCTGCTTTGGTCAATTTAAAAGAAAATATTGAAGGCAAGGTTTCGAGCTTTACTGAAGAATCTTTTGAAGACTTTCCTTCAGCACTGCCACAGTTGCGGACACTTTCCAACCAAGCTGCTCAAGCCGTCGGGTTTTATAATGCTGAGTTTAAGTTTGAAAAAACCAGCAGTAATCGTGTGCGCATTCAAGTTGTACCGAATAACCCTGTGCGGATTGAAGAACAAAACATCGAGTTCAGTGGTGCAGGTCAGTACTTACCGCAGTTCCAAGTGATTAAAGTCTTACCAGAGCAAGATGTCGGCGATGTATTACACCATGGCTTATATGAGTCGACTAAGGCACGAATTAATGAAGCTGCTAGTAATAACGGTTTCTTTGATAGTTACTGGCGTTTACACGATGTGAAAGTTGAACAGCCACAAAATACGGCAGACATTAACTTACGTTATGAAACAGGTGAACGTTATAAACTCGGCGGTGTTGAGTTTGTGATGAGCGACCCAAGCAAACCACTCCCTATTGATTTAGATGTTTTACAAAGTTTAGTGACTTGGGAGCCTGGGGCAGATTATACTTTTTGGCGTGTTAATAGTTTGGCCAATAATTTGACCAACTCACGTTATTTTAACTACAGCTTGGTAGATGCAGTTCGTCCTGATCCGGTTGAAAGAATCCGTGAGTTACCGCCTGATTTACAGCAGTTGGTCGATGAGCAACAACTTTCTCGTCAGGATGTTTTGGTTCAAGAGAAAAAGGAGGTTGCTTCGAATCATGAAGTGACACAGTCTGTGGTCAGTGAAGCACAGTTTGCCGGTGTCAATGATGCCGAGCAAAATCAAGCACAATTAGAGCTTCGCAGCGCACAAGAAACCAAACAAAGTGAAGAAGAACGTTTAAAACTTGAAGCTCGAGAAACAAAAGTGATCCCTGTCAAAGTCACTTTAAACGCGGACCAGTTAAATAGTGTCGAGGTTGGTGCGGGTTATGGTAGTGATTCTGGGGCGCGTTTGCGTACACAATATCGCCGTGCGATTGTAAACCAACGTGGCCACTCATTTGATGCCAACTTAGAGCTTTCAGAAATCCGACAGGCTATTGATGGTCGCTATAATATTCCCTATAAACATCCACTAAATGATTATATCAGTCTCGTGGGCGGCTATGAGCGTGAAGAACGTGATGATGTCGGACAAGGTGTAAACTTACTCACCGAGTCTGCTGTTGCAGGGGCAGACCGTGTTATTAAAAACCCAATGGGCAATTGGCAACATACCTATGGTGTACGTTACCGTTTAGACCGACTGACGCAAAAGGGTTCAGCGAATGTAGATGATTTGCCGGATGCATTTATTGCAAATAATGATCCTGAGCAAGAGTCGCTTTTATTGGGCTATGAAATTTCTAGAATTGACAGCGATAAACGTGTAAACCCAAGTAAAGGTATTAAACAAACTTATAAAATTGAATTGGGTAGCGAAAGCCTACTTTCAGATGCCGATATGGCTATCGTAAATGCGGGTTGGCGCTTTATCTATTCATTGGGTGAAAATGACAACCATCAGTTTGTTGGGCGTGGTGATCTCGGTTATATCTTCACTGAAGACTTTAATAAAGTCCCTTATAACTTACGTTATTTCACAGGTGGGGACCAAGGTATTCGCGGTTTTGACTATAAGAGTCTGTCTCCAGTGGTTGATGGCTTTAAAGTGGGCGGTCAGGCCTTAGCTGTTGGCTCGATGGAGTACAATTACCAGTTTAAAGAAGGCTGGCGTGCAGCAGTATTCAGCGATTTTGGTAATGCTTATGATACAGATTTTAGCAATGACACCGAATATAGTGTCGGTCTTGGCGTACGCTGGGCCTCACCAATTGGCTCTATTCGTATAGATGTAGCTTCAGGAATTTCTGATGATAGTCATCCGATACGTGTGCATTTCTTTATTGGCTCATTATTATAAAATTTAACACTTTTTTGGGAAGACTATGGCTGAAGTAGAACAGCAGCAAGAACCAACACCACCTGCGCCGCACATCAAACAGCGACGGATTTTTAGAAGTGTCATTTTGACGCTGTTGTTGACACTCATCTTGTTGGTGATATCGCTTGCGGTCATGTTTTCTACTGATAAAGGCAGTAAGTTTCTGCTTGACCAAGTTTTACAACGTCAGCAGATTATCCAATATGAATATGAAGGTGGTAATCTGTGGAAAGGCATTATCCTTAAAAATGTGGTGGTCACCTTAAAACCTGTTGATGTCAAAATTGACCGTGCCGATGTGGTTTTAGGCTGGCGTGCCATTTTGAATAAAGAGATTCATCTACGTGAAGCCGATGTGCGCAATTTGCGCATCATTACCAAAGGTGAGCCGAGTGATGAACCCTTTAAGTTCAGCGAAATTAAATTACCCTTTGTTTTACGGTTAGATACAGCAGATGTTGATCATTTAAATATCCGTACTGCATCCGATGCCCAAGTAGATTTTTATGATGTGCATTTAAATAATGCCCTTTGGTCAGGGACGGAACTTGAGTTTGAAGACTCTCGTATGGACATGGGCTATTTAGCAGTTCGTAAAGCAACTGGGAAAATGAAATTCTCAGGGAAATATCCACTTGAAGCGACGGCCATTGCCAACTTACCGGCACTGCGTGATAGTTTAAATGTGCATGATATTGCTGTACATGCAACAGGCACGCTGGACACCATTCAAGCGGGTTTTGCAACGCGGACGCCTGACCTGTTGACAGGTTGGGCCATTTTGCACCCTGTACGTAAGCATGTACCGATGCAAGGTCAGCTTAAATTTAATCATTACAACTTACCACTGCTGACCGATTACAAACTCTATGCTGAAAAAGGCGTTGCTAAATTTTCAGGTGATATCGAACGTTTAGATATCGATTTAAATACAGATTTAAGTGGTAAAGATATTCCAAAAGGTCAATATACTGCTTTGATGCATACCGATTTGGTTCATCAACTTGATATTGATAACCTAAATGCTCAGTTGATGAAAGGTTCGGTCAATCTGGGTGGTGTGGTAAGTTGGAAGGATCATGTCACTTGGGATATACAAGGTCGTTTAGATAAAATCAATCCTAAAGATGATGTACTGCCACAAGTGGTTTCTGACTTTCTACCACCAAGTTTGGATGCAAAAATTGCATCCAAAGGTACGCTTGAAAAGGGTTTACACTTAACCGCAGATCTAGACTTTGATCGTTATGAAGCATGGCATCTCACACTAGACCAAAACCCAGAGAAAAATAACAAAGTCCAGCCAATGTTGATGGATGTCTCTTGGAAAAATATTGACCGTGCCATGCCTTATATCGGTTGGTTAAGTAGTGCTTCAGGGGATGTAAAACTGGCGTTGGTTGAAGGTCAGCAAGATATTCATGTTGCTACTGTTGTGAGTCAACACGAAAACGCAACTTTACCTGCGGGTAATTACCTCGCACAGTTAAATTTTAAAAATAATAATTTAAATGTGCCAAGTTTTAGTTATGTGGCAGGCAAGGGAAGCTTAAGTGGCAATGCTGTGGTTGAGCTGCCAGATGAGAAACGTCAACTGAAGTGGAAAGCCGCTTTAAATGCGAAAGATTTTAACCCGCAAATGGTTGCCGAAGCTTCACCAGTTAATCTATTGAATGGAAAGCTCCAAGCAAGTGGCTATGCCAAACCGAATCAGCAGATCATTCAGCTACATGGCATTGATCTGACCGGAAAACTGGTGGGCAATAATGAAACGGTTCACTTAACAGGTCAGTCAACTGCGGCACTCCTATTCAATGATGAAAAAGCTGGCGGTGCTTTCAAAGGTTATGCGGTGAACTACGATGGCGCTTTAAAAGCTAGCCAGTTTGAAGCCAGTCAAGGTACGTTGAACCTAAAACTTTCAGGAACGCCTGAATTTATTAAAGTGGCTGAGCTGAAACATAATGGTGTGGCAGGCCAAATTAATGCCAGTGGTTTAGTGCATTTTATTCACGGCATCACTTGGGATGTGAATGCAGCATTCATTCGTTTTAAACCACAATATTTTGCATCTAGTGTTAAAGGCGAATTGTCTGGTGTAGTGAAAACCAAAGGCACATGGTCAGATGCTTTAAAACGCATTAACATTGAGAGCTTAAACCTCGCAGGTACACTGAACAATAAGCCAGTCCGTGGCACAGGTAATTTAGCTTTGGTGCTCAACTCCAGCGAAAAGGGCTTTTTACCGCAACAGTTTGAAGCGAATAACCTACTGTTGGCTTATGCCAAAAACCAAGTGCAAGCAACGGGTAATGCACAAAACCTAAGACTGAATATTAATGCGCCTGCACTGTATGAAATTTATGCGGGCTTACGTGGCCGTGCTTACGGCTATTTAAATATCCAATCTCAACCGCGTTTAAGGGCTACCGCAAACTTAGCAGTGGATAATTTTGGCTTTAAAGATCTGATTGATATGCGTAAATTACGCATTGTCGGGCAATTGCCGACATCGGAAACAACGCCGTCATTATTGACTGCAAAAATGGAAAGCTTAAGAAGTGGTAATCGTGAAATTCAACAAGGTGAAATTTCACTGGCAGGTATTCGTAAAGCCCATTTATTAAAAGTTTCTGCACAAAACGAAAAGTCGAAATTTTATGTGCAATTGGCAGGTGGTTTTAATGCGCAAAATGATTGGTTAGGCCAGATCCAAAAAGGTGATTTTGACTCTTTGCGTGCACGGTTGGTACAGCGACAAAGTGCAGCCGTGGTCTATAACAGTGCCAAAGCAGATTTGTTGATTGGTGCGCATTGTTGGATGAGTCAACAAAGTCAGTTGTGTTTTGACCAGCCGATTCGTATCAGTAAAACACGTGGCAATATTTCATTCTTGACTCAAAACCTCGACCTAAACGACTTTGCTGCCTTTATGCCTGAAGGGTTAGCAATTACAGGTAAGTTAAATGGTCATGCTAAAGCGGTTTGGGCACAAGGGTCTAAACCAAAAATTGATGCGCGCTTAGTCACCCGTAATGGTGTGATTGGCTTGGCGGCGGATGACCCACAAGATATGGGCTCAACCTTAAAATATGAACAAGTGGCTTTGGTTGCCAAAAGCATCGCAGAAGGATTACAAATCCGTTTGGATGTCAAAACACCTGAAATTGGTGTGGGCTATGCCAATGTGGTTATTGATCCATATCGGGACAATTTGCCTATGCGTGGTGAAATTGCATTTGATCAGGTGCAACTCAAAGTCTTTAAACCTTTCATTGCTGATGTACGTTCGATGGGCGGAACACTTTCATATGCAGGTAAAATTAATGGAACGCTAAAAGCACCACTACTTACAGGCGATGTCCGTCTGAAAGACGGTTCAATTAGTATGATCTCACTGCCAGTCAATTTGACCAATATTCAGTTGTATTCCGCTATACGCCAAGACCAAGCCACCATTAATGGTGCTTTTAACAGTGGTCGTGGTGTAGGCACACTTACAGGGGTAGTAGATTGGAAAAATGATCCACGCATTCAGCTTCAGTTGAATGGAGAAAATTTACTGATTCGCCAAGCACCATTAATTACCGCGCTAGTGACACCAAAAATCACACTGGATGTTTTACCATTGAGTAAGAAGTTGACCTTAAACGGTGAAATTCAAGTTCCTCGTGCGTTGATTTCGATGCCTGAAGCATCTGTACCTGTGGTGAATGTATCATCTGATGTACGCGTGGTCAGAGAAGGTCAAAACCAATTAGCGATTTTAAATAGCGCAAAACCTTGGGATATTCGTGCCGATGTGATGGTCGGATTAGGTAATCAAGTTTTCTTCCAAGGGTTTAATAGCCGTATTCCATTGTTAGGGCGTTTATATCTATCGCAGCGTGGTGCTGAAACCGCAATGCGTGCCAATGGTGCAATTGGGGTAAGTCAGAAAGTTAAAATTGAAGCTTATGGACAGAGTTTGGATTTAAACCGTGCCATTGCACGTTTTAACGGTGTGTTGACCAACCCAACACTGGATGTCGATGCAAATAAAAATGTACAAGGTAGTACGGTGGGTTTCCGTGTAACGGGTACAGCAACATCACCCAATATTCAAGTCTATAACGATGCAGGGCTTTCTGAGCAAGAGGCTTTGAATGCATTAATTACAGGTCGTATTAACGAAGGTACAACTGGTTTAAGTCAAACGGAAGGCTTTAAGTCAGATGTCAACAACACCATTGCTGCCGCAGGGATCAGTTTAGGTTTAGGCGGTACACGCGCTTTTACGAACCAAATTGGACGTACTTTTGGCTTAAGTGGTTTGGCGTTGGATGCGCAAGGTACAGGGGATGACACACAAGTCAGTCTGACGGGGTATATTACACCTGACTTATATATTCGTTATGGTGTGGGTGTCTTTACACCAGTCAATAAACTGACTCTGCGTTATCAAATGAACAAACGTATGTACTTAGAGGCGAGTCAGTCATTAGAGCGTGCCATCGACGTCTTTTATAACTGGAAGTTCTAAAGCCAGCCTCCTGCTAAATAAAGCCTCCATCATGTAGGCTTTATTTTTAGGGGTTAAAAAAAGCTTAATCTGCCATTTGATAAAACTCTTTATTTGATAGATGAAGAAAACCTATGAATAACAGACACTAGATACTTAAAATCAATTAAACCATAATGAAAGTAGGTGTATAGTAAATGGACTTGCTAAATTTAGAGTGATGATCCCTATGCCGATCAATTTTGTAATACGTTTTGCAGCGATTTTATTTTTAGTTTTAATTTTAGTGGCGCTTGCTATTCAGTTTTTCTTTGATCCGCACTATACCGTGGTCTTTTGGATTTTTGCCATGCCGTTCATTTTAGGTACTCCAATTCTAGCATCTGTAGTTTTAGCGAAAAACGAAGAGCTTGATATTCACTCAGTCAATTAAAAATGACGTAAAAATACAGCTTTTCAATATAAAAAAGCCTGTCAAGTGATGGGCTTTTTTATGCAATCTTAAATTTTGCAAAACTCGCACAGTTTGTTAAAAATATATTTGCTATGTTGATCTTTTATTTAAAGAAATATTTTTTATGAAAAAAATCTTAATGCTTGGATTAATGGTTGCTGCTATTTCGGGTTGTAGTACTGCGCAAAAGAATGAAACTGAAAAGCCAACTTTAGGTATGGCTAATCCTGCCAGTACATACTGTGTTGAACAGGGTGGTAAATTAGAGATTCGAAAAGAGGCCAATGGTGAAGTAGGCTATTGCCATTTGCCGAATGGTCAAGTCATTGAAGAATGGGCGCTTTTCCGTGCTAGTCAAAGCAAATGTGTTGCTGAGCAAGCGACAGCTTTGATTGGTCAGTCAAATTTAACTGAAGCACAGATTAAGCAAAAAACCAGTGCGAAGATGGTACGCTTAGTACAACCAGGGCAGCCTGTGACTATGGATTATCGCGAAGACCGTGTGACAGTAACAGTCGATCCGAAAACCAATAAAGTGGTTCAAGCAAGCTGCGGTTAATTGTTCTAAGAATAAAAGCCCAAATTTGGGCATTTATTCTATTTAAAATGAGTAATGGTTCTTCATTTGAAAAAGTTTGATTATGATAGGGCGAATAGGAGAGTTGTAATGAAAAAGTTATTCGCTTTGGCTGCTGTGATTGCACTGGTGGGTTGTGCTGAAAAAAAACCGTTAACACCAGAAGAGCAATGGCATGGCTATTGTAAAAGTATTGGTAATGCAGCACGTTCAATTATGTTAGACCGTCAAAATGCCATTGAAAAAGATAAAGCAATTGAGCATGCCAATAAAGTTGAAGACGAAATGACCAAAACATTTGCGTTAGAAATTATTGAAGATGTTTATGCTTTACCTGAGGCTGAAATTAAATCCGATATTGAAGGTGCACGTGAAAAAGTTCGTGTGAAATATACTGAAAAATGTATTGCAACACCGCATACTGAAATGCCAGATTACAAACCGTTCTAAGGAACGGTTTTTTTATTTTTTGCATGGAACTTTTTGTGACAAAACTCTAAATCATATATATAGCAAAGCATATAAAAATAAAGAATAATGAACATAGAATAAAAAACGAGAGGAGCAGAAAATGGAAGTTGTTGGCTATTTAAATCACGCTGATTTACTCTTGGAAGATGAAAATGGTGTGGCCGTAATTGGCGGTGGTCATTATGTCCTTAGCTTGGGTGACCATGTATACTTCAAACACGCACTTGACCATGAACCTACACGAATTTCAGTACAAATTTCTTTTGCAAGCTCTGCACATCAAAATTTGCATGATGATGAAATTCAGATGAAATTTGAAGGTTGCCGTGAAAGTTTCAAACAATATATTCAAGCCACAACAGTACACTAAGGTTGAATATTTATATTGCGTAAAAAGAGGCAACATAGGTTGCCTTTTTTGTTTTTAAATGGCAGTTCAAAGTTAATGTGAAACAATTCCAAACGATCTGACTATATTGCCGTTTTTATGTGCAATCAATATGAACATCATTTAGTTAGAAAATAATGGGCATCACGAAGAAACACTTGTAGCGCATTAACTTTTAACTGGAATTTTAGTAAAATTAAGCAGTCCATATTATTTACGTAGCTTTATTTAAAGCAGGAATACGTAAATAATTTTTTAAAAAAGAGGAATAACACCGTGCTAGAAGCTTACCGCCAACACGTTGAAGAACGTGCCGCACTCGGAGTCCCACCGAAGCCACTTGACGATGCTCAAACAGCTGCATTAGTTGAATTATTAAAAAACCCACCAGCTGGCGAAGAAGCCTTTTTAGTTGATTTACTAGAAAACCGTGTTCCAGCGGGTGTTGACCAAGCTGCATATGTTAAAGCTGCTTTCTTAGCTGCTTTGGCTAAAGGCGAGGCGACTTCTCCATTAGTTTCTAAAGAACGTGCGGTTTACTTACTAGGCACTATGCTTGGTGGTTATAACGTTGCTCCTTTAGTTGCTCTTCTTGACGATGCTGCACTTGCTGAATTAGCGGCTGAAGCGCTTAAGAAAACACTTCTAGTATTTGATGCGTTCCATGACGTTGCAGACAAAGCAAAAGCGGGTAACGCGAATGCACAAGCGGTTATGCAGTCTTGGGCTGATGCTGAATGGTTCACGACTCGTAAAGACGTTCCGACTGAAATCAAACTGACTGTTTTCAAAGTAACTGGCGAAACTAACACTGACGACTTGTCACCTGCACAAGACGCATGGAGCCGCCCAGACATTCCATTGCACGCAAATGCAATGTTGAAAAACGTACGTGACGGTATCAACCCAGAAGTTCCTGGTGAAGTTGGCCCACTTAACCAAATTAAAGACTTAATCGCGAAAGGCAACCAAGTTGCTTACGTAGGTGACGTTGTTGGTACTGGTTCAAGCCGTAAATCAGCAACTAACTCTGTACTTTGGTTCTTCGGTGACGAAATTGCTCACATCCCGAACAAAAAAGACGGTGGTTACTGCTTAGGTTCTAAAATCGCTCCGATTTTCTTCAACACAATGGAAGATGCTGGCGCGTTGCCAATCGAGATTGATGTTGCAAACATGAACATGGGCGATGAAATCGTTCTTAACATTGATCATGCTGCTGCAAAAGTTACTGCAACTAAAGACGGCGCAGTCATTGCTGAAGCTGAACTTAAAACTCCAGTGCTTCTAGACGAAGTACGTGCGGGTGGTCGTATCAACTTAATCGTTGGTCGTGGTTTGACGACTAAAGCGCGTGAAGCTCTTGGTCTTGCTCCATCGACTTTATTCCGTGCTCCAGTTCAACCTGCTGCTACTGGCAAAGGTTTTACTCAAGCACAGAAAATGGTTGGTCGCGCATGTGGTCTTCCTGAAGGTCAAGGCGTACTTCCAGGTACTTACTGTGAACCTAAGATGACGACTGTTGGTTCGCAAGATACCACTGGTCCAATGACACGTGATGAATTGAAAGACTTGGCTTGCTTAGGTTTCTCTGCTGACCTTGTTATGCAATCTTTCTGTCACACAGCTGCGTATCCAAAACCAGTTGACGTTCAAATGCAACACTCGCTTCCTGATTTCATCATGAACCGTGGCGGTGTGTCTTTACGTCCAGGTGACGGTATTATTCACTCTTGGTTAAACCGTATGCTTCTTCCAGATACAGTTGGTACTGGTGGTGACTCACATACACGTTTCCCAATTGGTATTTCATTCCCTGCGGGTTCTGGTCTTGTAGCATTTGCTGCTGCGACTGGTGTTATGCCATTAGACATGCCTGAATCTGTACTTGTTAAGTTCAAAGGTAAAATGCAACCTGGTATCACACTACGTGACCTTGTACATGCAATTCCTTACGTTGCGATTCAGCAAGGTGACTTAACTGTAGAGAAGAAAGGTAAGAAAAACATCTTCTCTGGTCGTATCCTTGAGATCGACTTAACAGAAATGGAAACTGACCTTACTGTTGAGCAAGCATTCGAACTTTCTGATGCATCTGCTGAACGTTCTGCTGCTGGTTGTTCTATTACGCTTTCTGAAGAGAAAGTTGCTGAATACCTCAAATCAAACATCACAATGTTGAAGTGGATGATTTCTGAAGGTTATGGCGATGCGCGTACTATGGCTCGTCGTGTTGAGAACATGGAAAAATGGTTAGCGAACCCATCACTTCTTAAAGCTGATGCTGATGCTGAATACACGAAAGTGTATGAAATTGACCTTGCGACAATTACTGAACCAGTTCTTTGCTGCCCGAATGACCCAGATGATGCGAAATTGCTTTCTGATGTTCAAGGCGTGAAAATTGACGAAGTATTCGTTGGTTCATGTATGACAAACATCGGTCACTTCCGTGCAACTGGTAAGTTGCTTGAGAAAGTTCCTGGTGGTGTACTTTCAACTCGTTTGTGGATTGCTCCGCCTACGCGTATGGACGAACGTCAATTGATGGAAGAAGGTTTCTACAATACTTATGGTAAAGCTGGCGCACGTACTGAAATGCCAGGTTGTTCATTATGTATGGGTAACCAAGCACGTGTAGCTCCGAACACTACTTGTGTATCGACTTCTACTCGTAACTTCCCGAACCGTTTAGGTCAAGGCGCTAACGTTTACTTAGCTTCTGCTGAACTTGCTTCTGTTGCTGCTGTACTTGGTAAACTACCAACTCCAGAAGAATACCAACAGTATGCAGCTCAAATTGATAGCATGTCTGCTGACATCTACCAATACTTAAGCTTCGACAAAATGGGCGACTATACTGACGCTGCTAAAGATGTTGATACAAAGAAAATTGCTGCTGCTCAATTGACTTAATTCTTTGTTAATTAAGCAATAAGTGGTATAAAATAAGGGCTGATTTATCAGCCCTTATTTTTTGAAAATATTATTTAAATCTTTGAGAATTAAAATAAAAATATTATTATGATTTGGATGGACTTTCGGAACAGTACAATGCAATTAGATTTTGATAAATATATAGATGAAGATAATACTTTACTTAAAAGTGAAGAGGAATTATTTGATCAAGATGATGATGATGAAACTCCTCCTATAGATATCATTGCATTTAATGAATTACGCTCATGTGCTGATTTACATCGTATGTATAAGTCAAATCAGTTGACAATAGATCCAGACTTTCAGCGAAATCTAGTTTGGTCTGCTGCTTCAAAATCAAAATTTATAGACTCTTTAGCAAAACAATTACCAATACCTAGCATGTGTATTAGTTTAGATTATAAAAGTGATAAACGTTTAGTAATTGATGGATTGCAGCGTATTTCAACAATTGTCAGTTTTTTAAATGAAGAAACGTGGGTTTTGTCTAATATTAAAGATATTGATGTACGATTAAGAGGTAAAACACCAAATCAAATAAAAAATGAATATCCCGAGATATTTTCTAAAATTGAAAACATAAGTATTCCTATTACGGTATTACGTTGTAACTATACGAAAAAATCACATATGCAATATTTATTTACTATTTTTCATAGATTAAATTCAGGGGGTAATAAACTAAATAATCAAGAAATACGTAATTGTATCTATTCTGGTAAATTTAATAATTTACTGAAAGAAATTGCGAGTGATGAAAAATCCCAAGAATTTTTTAACTATAAAAGGCTTTGTTGCACAAACATTCAAAAGCTAAACTTCTTCCAAGTTATCTAAATTTAAGTGGCAACTTGGGTGTGAGGTCGACCTAAATCTGTAAATTTATTTAATACGGCCACACGTGCATGAATCTCATTGACTTGGCTTTGAAAGTTTCTCGCACGGAGTTTATCGCCTAATAATTTGATGCAATGCATCTTGGTTTCTATCAGACTTCTGCGATGATAGCCTGACCAATTTTTCCATATTGTTCTTCCTAAACGTTTAACTGTTCGAAGTAATTCATTTCGCTCTAGCGAGCTGGTCTTTGTATCTTTCCAAGGTTTCGCATTTTTTCTTGGCGGAATCACCGCATGTGCTTGTCGGTCTGCAATTACTTGACGGCATTGCTTGGTGTCATAAGCCCCATCAGTATAGACAGAGTCAATCTGCTCATCTTGTGGAATCTGATCGAGTAAATCACCAAGCACTTGTGAATCACTCACATTATTTGTAGTGAGTTGAATAGCGCGTATTTGAAGGGTTTCAGCATCTATACCAATATGAAGTTTACGCCATTGGCGACGATATTCAGGTTGGTGTTTCTTACGCTTCCATTCACCTTCGCCTAGAAACTTTAAGCCAGTAGAATCGACGAGTAGCTGGAGGCCATTACTGCTTTTTTGATAGTTAATTGCAATATCAATATGCTTTTGTCTTCTGCAGATGGTGGAATAGTCTGGTGCTGTCCAATCTAATCTACAAAGATGAATGAGACTTTGCACAAAGCCAGTGACCATGCGTAAAGAAAGATGAAATAAGGATTTGATCATTAAACAGCATTGGATGGCTGTATCTGAATAAGTTTGATTTCGACCATGTTTACCTTTGGGTTGAGCGTACCATTGAGTCTTGGGATCAAACCAAATTGAGAGATTTCCTCGATTTATTAATGCACTGTTATAAGAAGACCAATTGGTTGTACGATAGATTTTAGGTGTGGGCTTATTCATTTGAGAATTATATTGTGGA
>NZ_JAQSUV010000036.1:0-26651 GCF_028649355.1 Acinetobacter sp. Gutcm_16
GTGCATTCTACAGTATTTCCAAACCAACACAACCCCCCTTTCCTCAATTATTTATAAAAAAACCTCCACTTGTTTATTTATTCAGCAAAATGATGCTTTTTTCTTATTTTTTGAGTGAAAAGGGAACAATTTCTCCAATTTCATTTCGATTTTTTTCTTGCGATTTTTTTTCTTGCCACTTTAATGCACGACAATCCACATATTCACAATAACCACTTTCGCCCTGTTCCTCATAATTATCCAGTTTGAGTTGATATTTAAAGCTACCTACATAACCCGCAGCTAAACCAAATTTAAAATCACCACGACTTTGAGCATAAATATGAATGTTATGTCCATGCTCATCTTGATAATGCCATTCAAACTCTCGCGGCAAATACATTTTTTGCCCATTGGGGGTTTTCACAGCAGGATAAACACGATGAACTTGAAAGCGCACCATCCGATCAAACATAAGGGTTTGTTGTTTTTGCAAATCACGTATGTAGATACGTGACTGCACAATTCGATTAAACGAATCTCGAATTTGTTCTAACAATAACTGACGCTGATCCACCAAATTAATGACTTGATACGTGAAAAAGGCTAAAGGCAAATAACTAAAGTCGATACTTCGCGCGTATTCAAAAGCCCCTAATTGGTCAATGAAATAGCGCTGTTCTTTATATTTAACTTCTCCCTGACATCGACACAATAGCGACCAATGCTCAGCAAGACCAAAACGTAATTTGGTGAAATGTGAAATCAGCGGCGTTGTTGTAATTTCAATTTCAAAACTCAATTCTGTGTCTTTTCTTTGAATTTGAAATTTTGGGAACGTTCCCATGAGTTGTTCTTTGTTAGCAAATTTAAATGTTTTTTCTTGAAATGAACATTCCGCAGAAATTGAATAACGGTTCAGCTGCCCTGCCATATGTGGACTGCTGCTGGCCAATACCGTAGCAGTATCTAAGGGTGTAGTTCTGATTGCACTGTTATTGCGAAACATGGGCGTATTGGGCTGACCAATCATGCTCAAAAAATTTAAATAATGTAATGGTGCAGGAAGATTAGGAATGGTTAAAGCTTGATGAATAATTTTATATTTTTTATTGGGTGGGTGATAAGCAGGGAGTGACCGTGAAGGAGTCTGATTAAGTTGTTTAGACTGATCGAGAAAATCTTGAAACAACCACATATCATACTCCTTCTACATATCATTAACTCATGATGGGCTGTGCTGACGTCGTGCTAAAAACGTAGTAACAAAGCCAGATAATGCATAAATCAAGGAAATGACTAAAATACCGACAGGAATATTGTAAGTCATTGCAGCAAAAATAAAGACCGCGATAGGAAGGACAAAAAATGGAACGCGCTTACGATCTACCGTTTTAAATGAATAATATTTAATATTCGAAATCATGAGGAGTCCGACAGACACAATCACTGCTGCACTAATGGCTTGAATACCCCGCTCACGAATATCAAAAATTTCGGGGAAATCGAGTCCGACCCAAACCAATGAAATAATAATAATGGCAGCAAGTGGACTAGCTACACCAATAAAGTAACGCTTATCGACCACACCGATTTGCACATTAAAACGTGCTAAACGGAACGCAGCACAGGCGGTGTAGACAAAGCAACATGCCAAACCTATACGACCGAGCGAATCCAAACTCCAGCTATACATCAAAATAGCGGGTGCAACGCCGAACGCCAATAGATCCGATAAAGAATCATACTGCTCACCAAAAGCGCTCTGTGCACCAATTGCTCGTGCAACGCGACCGTCCAAGCCATCCAACAACGCTGCCAAGAAAATGGCATAAATCGCTTGCTGGAAGTTGCCATTCATACTGGCAATGATGGAATAAAAGCCTGACAACAACGCTGCCGTTGTAATCAGGTTCGGCCACAAATAAATACCTCGACGTTTTACTTTTTGACCTTCCTGTGTGTGCTCTTCTTCTTCCACCTCGAAAGTAATCCCATCAAAAGTAGGCGTACTGCGGGGTGAAGATTCGCTTTCAGGTTTATTTATATTTGTCATTCTCTGTCGATCCTAATGTAGCCTTTTCTCTTATAGTCTATCTTTATTCGCCAACTAACCAACGAACAGCAGCATGACCACCATTTTCACTCATACGCAAATGCGGGAATAACCATTGTAGTGCTTCATCTGCATCTTCAGAAAACTTCCAAGGTGGGTTAATCACCAACAGACCACAACCATTTAAGCCTACTGGGGTATCATCTGGCCAAACACATACTTCACAGATCAACTGACGGCGAATCCCCGTTTTAATCATTTTCTTTTCAAAACGATCAATCATGGCGCGATCTTTGATTGGATACCAAATTGCAAACACACCCGTTGGCCATTTTTTATATGCAGTCGCTATGAGATCAACCAATTGAGGGAAATCTTTACGCTCCACTTCGTAAGGTGGATCAATCATCACTAATCCGCGTTTTTCTTTGGGTGGAATAACGCCAAATAACCCTTCATACGCATCGCGCTCATGTAAGCCTGCGCGTTTATCACGAACGTTGTAATATAACTGTTGAAATACATCACGTTGCATTTCAAAAATAGTGGCTTTATCGATTTCGCGCATGCCTTCCAATGCAAACCATGGCGAACCCGGATAAGCACCTTTGCCTGAACCTTCACGCATTTTTTCAACAATTTTTAAATACTGCTGAACACCTTCAGGCGCATTACGCTTAATCGAGTCATCAAGTTTTACTAAACGGTGAATACCATTTAAGAATTCACCCGACTTTTGTGCTTCTGAAGTCGATAAATCATATTTACCAGCACCGCCATGCGTATCAATATAACGATACGGTTTATCTTTTTGATTGAGGCGAGTCAAAATCTGAAGCAAAAGGACATGCTTCATGACATCTGCAAAGTTACCTGCATGGAAGTGGTGACGGTAATTCATGTTTCTATCATTCCTAAAATCAATGAGTATTTTAGCATGAAAAATAGTTTCGTTCAGATTGCTTTCATACACTAGAATAACCGTGGCTTTTCTTTGTCTTTTTTAGGTTAATGTAATGGAAGCAGTTCTTCTCCCAAAGTCTTGGAATGTTGATCAAATCCTAGATGATTTAGATCAACATGGTTTTGCCATCATTGATGACGCCTACTCTAATGACTATGTACATCAACTCATTGAAGAATGTACTTCGAACTTAAACCGCTTTCGTGAAGCCGCTATTCAAAACGGTGTCATCAGCAAAATCCGTAGTGATCACATTTTATGGCTCAATCCCGAGCTCGTTATTTCTCATCACCATGTTCAAGCCCTTTATAGTTTGGGACAGGAACTAAATCGTGCCTTTTATCTTGGTATTCGAGACGTCGAAGCACATTTTGCTTGCTATAACGCTGGCGAGTTTTATGCCCTACACCGTGATAATCCTCAAGGCAAAAATGGCCGCATGATTTCTACGGTTTATTATTTACACGAAGACTGGCAAGACGATTGGGGCGGTGAACTTCATCTGCAAGATAAAAATGACATTTGGCATGTGCTACATCCCAAACCGAATCGTATTGCATTGTTTCAAAGTGACTTACTGCATGAGGTTTTAGAAGCCAAACATCAGCGTTTATCGATTACTGGATGGTTACGGAGTGACAGTACAATCCTATGATTCAAGCAAAAAGACTTTAAATTGTAAGAAGTATCCTCATATACTGAACATCAATTGATGAGGATGTAACCGATGCGTGCCAGCAGTCAACAAATTATTCAGCGTATTGGTGAAACAGATCAACTCTACCTACAAGGCAATAGCCCTGAATTAGCCCTTGAGCGTGCTGATTTGCGCTTACAGTTGGTCACACTGAGCCAACTGCGCCAAGAGCAAGTCCACTTTTTACAAGAAGCGGTGGTATTACTTGAGCAAGGCCGAATTGAGTTTGAGGAAATGCCTCTGTCTTTGTACCTCAATTTGTCTTTGCACCTTGCTAAAGCCTATATGCTGTACTTTGAAATCACCAAAGAAGATCGCTTTGCACTGATTACACAGCAAATTCTAAAACCGCTGACCAGCTATGGTCAGGGCGATATTTACCTGTTTTTGGCCTATGCCTCGGTCAGTCGAAAAGAGTCAGCATTGGCACGACACTGGCTTGGTAAATATGCGAAAAGCACCGAGTTTGATTTCGTTTTACTGCGTGAACATGCCGCTTTTGTTGACCTTCATCAAGAAGATTGGTTTATCAAGCTGATGCAAAGTAAATTGCACTAAAATCTACAAATAAAAAACGCCTGAAATCAGGCGTTTTTTATGGGTCAATTCCAGTATTCAAATGGCGGCGACATAAAATTAATTTAGGCAGTTTGAAGTTTATAAGCATCGAGGTGTAGCTGTTGATTGAGCTCATCAACCATAATCGCCCAATCATCATCTTGAACCAAATGACTGATTAATAGCGCACGTTGTGCGGAATTCCAAAACGGTGCGTCGTGTAAAGATTGATGAGCAGGAAGTTGATGCGTACGAATATATAACTCGATGGCAGCCGCACTATTGGCGAGTCCCAGTTGCGAAAATAAAAGCTCTAAGGATGGTTTATGTTGACTGAGCATCTCGGCCTCCTTATCAATACTATTGTCAATTATTATTGAATTAACTTATATGTATTTTCTAAAAAAACCTAGTCATAAAACTAGGTTTGTTGTTTCAATTTGTGATTATAAATGACACGAACCTGAAAGCGTATGTTCTGTATGCAATTGTTCATTTAACAGGTCGACCACCATTGCCCATTCATCATCTTTTTTCCAATTACTGATAATGAAGTCATGCTGTGCTTTTGACCAAAAGGGTGCTTTATGCAATGGAACATCTGAAGTAAGTTGGTGTGTTTCAATAAACTGATCGATTGCTTCCGCACTCGCATCAAGCCCCAATTGTTCAAATAAAAGTTCTAAAGTCGGTTGTTGGTCAAACATCATTGTTCTCCTCAAGCCCTGATCATGCCCTTTTAGAATAAACCTTTGGCCATCTATGCTCAGTTGTATCTACATCACAGCATGTTATTTTTTGTTCAATAAACACCCCATATAAAAAAGCACCCCAAATGGAGTGCTTTTTCAAAACAGATCTTGAACCGATCAGTTTTTAATTATTTAAGCATGTCAGCAATTGCTGCGCGCTCTTCTTCAAGTTCTTGAAGAGTTTTGTCCATACGCTCACGGCTGAACGCATCGATTTCTAGGCCTTCAACACGTGTGTATTCGCCATTTTCGCAAGTTACAGGAACACCGTACATTACGCCTTCAGGAATACCATAAGAACCGTCAGAAGGAATACCCATCGTTACCCATTCGCCATTTGTGCCAAGAGCCCAATCGCGCATATGGTCGATCGCAGCGTTCGCAGCTGAAGCAGCTGAAGACAAACCACGCGCTTCGATAATCGCAGCGCCACGTTTACCAACAGTTGGAAGGAATACATTCGCGTTCCAGTCAGCATCGTTGATTTTGTCTTTTAAGCTTTCGCCGTTTACAGTTGCAAAACGGTAGTCAGCATACATCGTTGGAGAGTGGTTACCCCAAACAGTCATGTTTTTGATGTCTGCTACAGCCACACCCGCTTTTTGAGCAATTTGAGTCAACGCACGGTTGTGGTCAAGACGTAACATTGCTGTGAAGTTTTTCGCTGGAAGATCTGGAGCAGATTTCATTGCGATGTAAGCATTTGTATTTGCAGGGTTACCTACAACAAGTACTTTAACGTCACGGCTAGCAACTTCGTTTAGTGCTTGACCTTGACCGATGAAGATTTCACCGTTCACTTTCAATAAGTCAGCACGTTCCATACCAGGACCACGTGGACGTGAACCAACCAATAACGCGTAGTCAGCATCTTTAAATGCAACTTTTGGATCATCAGTACCGATCATGCCAGCCAATAATGGGAAAGCACAGTCGTCTAATTCCATCATTACGCCTTTAAGCGCAGCTTGAGCTTTCTCAAAAGGAACTTCTAACAATTGCAGAATAACTGGTTGGTCTTTACCTAACATTTCGCCACTAGCGATACGGAATAATAGGCTATAACCGATTTGACCAGCAGCGCCAGTAACGGCAACGCGAACAGGTTGCTTCATGTACTTATCTCCATTTGAGGAACGTTATATGATTAAATAGCTGTTCTATCTAATCTTAATAATCATAAACGGCAAAGATTGTACTCCAATACTTTGGCAGATGCATGTAAAAGAGAATGAATTCCAACAAAAGTATGATAGGAAATATAAATTAATTTAGAGAAAGAGATTAGTAAGAACCCTTGATCGCAAAAGAATTTGGGCAGTTTTCTTGTATATTCTCTGCACAGCCTTTGTACTGACCATTGGGTTTATAACAGACCTTGACTTCGGTCAAAATATTGGTTTGGCGGTGAGTACGGCAGCTAAAACGTAACCCGCTTGCAGGCAGCCCGGGGTTCAAACGCTGAAACTGCCCTCGTAAGGTATTAAGTTGCGCGGTTTTATTTTCAGATGAAGTCAAATCTGCGGGAATTTTTAAACGTTCCGCATAATTAATCACGTTACGAAAATATTGACTGGCACTCATCGGCACACACCCCCCAATCTCTGCCCACAACTGGCGACGCGCATGTTCATCGGGCATGACTCTCGCCACCACTTTGGCCTGAAGTGGTGACAGCACTGCTGAGGAGTTGGTTTGGCACTCTCGTGTCGTAGTTTCAGGATACAAACCTGTGATATTGAGCGAATAGCCTTCCAAACATTTCCTTTTCTTTGAGCCTTGGTTATCGAACAAACACACGGCGGGTGTCATTTGAACTTCCATCACATAACCAAACACGGTCGGTGTTGCATGGGCTGATGTCGCAAAAAATCCCAGAGCAATGCCGCTACTGATCAACAGCAGAAGCTTTTGCGTTAAGACTGATTGGGATGACATCAAAACCATAAAATGCCTAGGCCTTTATCATTGACTTCTAAAAGGAATATTTTGCATGCGCTGGGTGATCGACTGTGGCCCCTGTCCAAGCAGAACACCATAATGGGTCGCATTACTCATGACATGCTTGACGTAATCGCGTGTTTCAGTCAGAGGAATACTTTCTGTGTATTGATCCGCCGCAATCGGCTGATTTTCAGGCTGCCAACGGCGCGCACGATTTGGCCCTGCGTTATAACCTGCTGTGGCAAGTACAGGACTGTTGCTTAATTGGCTTTGAATCATGGACAAGTAGAATGTGCCATAACGAACATTGGTATTCATATCACTCAGTGCAGCAGGATTATAGGTTTCACCCATTTGTCTAGCGACCAGTTTTGCCGTATCCGGCATGATTTGCATCAAACCACCTGCTCCAACATGTGAGCGAGCATGGGTAACAAATCGGCTTTCTTGGCGCATTAACCCATACGCCCATGCAGGATCTATGCCTGCATTGCGACTATGGCTGACCACATAGCTTTGATGCGGCATGGCATAACGATAACTGTAGTTATGTTGCTTGACGGTTCGATCGGCTGCATAGATCGCGCGGTCATACCATCCCATTTCTGTGGCACGTTTGGCCGCAGCCAAAATTAAGCCATCATCTTGTTTTAAATAAGCTTGTCGAACAGCCCAATTCCATTCACGGTTGACATAATTGTCTGGCGCATTGACGTTGCGCAGTGCAAAAGCGCGGCTAAAGTGAATATCTTGACTCAAACGCTGCGCATCCGCATTGCTCGGTTGGGTATTGGCTGGAATCGTTTGATAACGTTGACCAATACGATCTTTTGCCAATAAGTTATGATAATCGTCACCTACTGACAATTTTTTGAAGATCTCGCGCGCCAGTGTTTTTGACTTTGCATCACCACGCTGTTCTGAAGCACGGGCTAACCAATATTGCCAGCGGTCTTCTTGTTTTTGCGTCACACTCATGCCATCAATGGCACGAATGACACTCTCCCATGCGCCGAAACGAATGGCTTGGCGTGCATAGATTTCAGCTTCTTCTTCACTCAGTGCTAAACCATAGCTCCGATCGAAGGCTTGCAACACTTCCACATTAAAATTGTTTTTCATAACGGTTGTGCCACCGATGTACCCCACGGCACGGTACAACGCTTTTTGTACCGACTCAGGTGTACCCTCTGCAGCACGTTTTACCGACGCCAGCGCAGTATTTAGATCACTGTCGGCTAAACGGCCAATGGCATAAATTAGATACGCTTGATCTGCCGCCGATGCTTTCGGCGCGGACCATAGATAGTTCAGTGGATCGGCTTGAATGCTATTCAGCTGTGCCAAAGACAGATTCATGCCAATGGTTTGTGCAGTTGCAATCGCTTGACCTGACTGCCCTGCACGTAGCTGCGCCCATAAACGTTGTTGTTTGTCTTGTTCCGTCATCAGTGGACTAGACAACATCATGCGCCCCAGCCCTGTACAAGACTCAGGTTGTGAATTGGTCGTAAGCCAAACATCTTTATATTCGGCAAAAACCAAAGGGTCGCCTGACTTGGCACGGACTTGCGCCATGGCACAACTTTCTGCTCGATCTGCATTGGACACATAGGCCAATACCGGCTGCGCGGAAGCAAAGTCGGCCATTTTGACTTTTTCTTCGATGTAATCTGCTGCTAACTTCTCAGCCATGGCAGATTGCGGATAGCGCTGTGCAAATCCGACAATATTCGCCGCAGGTTGCAACGCCAAATTACTGTTAAGTACCCAATATTCAGGGTAATAACCCAGCACATCACCCTGCATACTGCTTTGATATTGTTGTAATAAACCAACATTGCCAGCATTTGCTGCACGCAAGGCATCATTAAACTGTTCATCTGCGGCATGTGTCGCTGCAGATAGACCCAAGGCAGCCACACCCAACGCAAACACTTGATAATATTTATTCTGTAATCGTTTTAACATGGGTTTGCCTTCAGTCATCTTTGGATTGCCTAGTCTCGTCTCATCATTTTCATTAGTTTAATAACTCATAACAGACTCTATTGTTCTCTTATGTAACCTTATGATTAGACAATATTAATTTTCCTGCATTTTCACTTCACAAATCAATCTTTTTAGCTTCAGATTTAAAGCTATAAGTTTATTCAGATTTCCTGCTAAAATATGCGCCTTTCGTAGATTTCACATGGTGTTTGATCGTCCTTTTTTTGTCGCCAGCCAAGCTCTGCTTTCGCCGCCACAGATACCGATCAGACACAAAAACCTAGATTTATCCCCCTTAGGAGCCTACATGACGGTTCAAACCTTCATTCCAAATAGTGCCCAAGCTGCCTCAGAAAACACTGTTACCCAGCCACAGCACACCCCAGCCATCGATGGATCAGTTAAAAAACTGTATATCGAAACGCAAGGGTGTCAGATGAATGAGTATGACAGTCACCGTATGGCAGACTTACTTGGCGACTCGCACGGTTATGTGCTGACCCAAGATCCGAAAGAAGCCGATATTCTACTGATGAATACCTGCTCGATTCGTGAAAAAGCCCAAGAAAAAGTGTTTTCTGAATTGGGTCGCTGGCGCAAGCTGAAAGACAAAAATCCTGACCTGATTATTGGTGTCGGTGGTTGTGTGGCCTCTCAAGAGGGTGACAACATTCAAAAACGCGCCAATTATGTCGACATGATTTTTGGCCCGCAAACCTTGCACCGTTTGCCACAAATGCTTGATCAGCACTTTGATCAAATCGAAAAACCCAAGAAAGAAAAAATCAAATTGGTGGATATTTCTTTCCCTGACATTGAAAAATTCGACTTTTTACCTGAACCGCGTGTGGAAGGTTACAAGGCTTTTGTTTCAATTATGGAAGGTTGTTCAAAATATTGTTCATTCTGTGTAGTGCCCTATACCCGTGGTGAAGAAGTTTCTCGCCCGCTGGATGATGTTTTAGCAGAAATTGCGACATTAGCCGAAAAAGGTGTCCGTGAGATTTCTTTGTTGGGTCAAAACGTCAATGGTTACCGCGGTGAAACGTTCGAAGGTAATATCTGTACTTTTGCAGACTTGTTACGTCTTGTTGCAGAAATTCCGGGGATTGGACGTTTACGCTATACCACCTCACATCCACTTGAGTTTAATGATGACTTGATTGAATGTTACCGTGACCTACCGCAAATGGTGTCGCATCTGCATTTACCCGTGCAAAGTGGCTCAAACGATGTTCTGCAAGCCATGAAGCGTAACCACACCATTGATGTGTATATCGACAAAATTGCCAAATTACGCAAAGTCCGTCCAGATATGCATTTATCCAGTGACTTTATCATTGGTTTCCCGGGTGAAACCGATGCGCACTTTGAAGAAACTTATCAGTTTATCAAAGATATGGACTTCGACCATTCCTACAGTTTTGTTTATTCAAAACGTCCGGGTACACCTGCGTCTGATCTTGAAGACACCACCTCTGAAGAGGTGAAAAAAGAACGTTTATCCAAAGTCCAAAAGTGGATTAAACAATCGAGTATTGAAAAGACCGATGCCATGCTCGGCACCATTCAACGTGTTTTGGTCGAGAAAGTTTCGGACAAAGATCCAAACCTACTGATTGGCACGGCGGATAACACTCGTTATGTGAGTTTTATTGGTGATGCAACATGGGTCGGACGTTTCGCCGAAATCGAAGTGACAGAGATTAAAACTTTGAATTTTGTTTATGGTGAACTCTTGAATCTTGAGCCTGACGTGGCGTAATGTAAGGGAATAGATTCTGACTACTTAAAGGAATTCTCTTGACTGCAGCGATTCGACGTACAGTAACTTTTCCTGGGGTTTCAATAGAACGTTTAAAGAGCATGCTCGGTGCTTATAACGGTCATTTGAAACAAATCGAACAGCGTTTAGATGTCACTATTTCCCATCGAGGTGATGCATTTTATGTCGATGGTGAAATGGATGCAGTTGAGAGAGCCGAAGGTCTGCTCCATCGCCTGCATGAAGAAGCAGAAAATACGGCACAAATCAGTGCCGATACCTTACACCTCATGATTCAAGGCAGTCAGACTGACCGTGAATTGCAAGAAGACCTCGACGGGCAAGAGCACACTGGTTTAGATGAAGTATGGCTCCAAACCCGTAAAGGTCGTATCAATCCACGTGGTGCCAACCAAAAGCGTTATGTGCAGCGTATTCTACAAAGTGATATTTCTTTTGGTATTGGACCTGCGGGTACAGGTAAAACCTATCTCGCAGTTGCAGCAGCAGTCGATATGCTAGAACGCAATGAAATTCAACGGATTTTATTGGTTCGTCCTGCCGTTGAAGCAGGTGAAAAACTTGGTTTCCTACCGGGTGATTTAAGCCAGAAAATTGATCCCTATTTACGCCCACTCTACGACGCTTTGTATGAAATGCTTGGCTTTGAAAAAGTGGCCAAACTGATTGAACGTCAAGTGATTGAAGTGGCACCACTGGCTTATATGCGTGGTCGAACGTTAAACCACTCTTTCGTGATTTTAGATGAAGCGCAAAACACCACACCTGAACAAATGAAAATGTTCCTCACACGCTTAGGCTTTGGTTCACGCGCAGTGATTACAGGCGATATCACACAGGTCGACTTACCGCGTGGTCAGCAATCCGGTCTGGCACATGCTTTACGCATCATCGACAAAATCAAAGAAATTCACATTACCCGCTTCCACTCTCGTGATGTAGTACGTCACCAATTAGTGCAAAAAATTGTTGAAGCTTATGAGGGATGGGATGCAGAACAACATCGCTTAACTGCTGAAGCGCGTGCTGAACGCAAAGCGCGTCAAGAGGCCTTAGTGGCTGAAAATGATGCCGCTGCTGATGCTCAGCATTAAGTTAAAGTCTGCGGGCATTTTAAAATGCCCACAGATATCATTATTTAAGGATCTATTTTGAAACTGAGTCTTTCTCTACAACAGGACTTTCAAGCACCTGAGTTGGTCTTGAAACGTGGCTATATCAAAAAAGTTGTAGAAACTGTTTTACGTCATATTGGCACACAAAGTAACTGTGAAATTGGCATTGCTTGTGTCGACCATGACGAAAGTCATAAATTGAATTTGGAATATCGCGGCAAAGATAAATCAACCAATGTATTGTCTTTCCCGAGCGACTTACCCGATGAAATGGCGCAAATCCTTGACTCATTTCCCATTGGCGATTTGGTCATTTGCATTCCTGTGGTCCTGTTGGAAGCGAAAGAACAAAACAAAGCGCCACTGACGCATTTCACTCATATGTTGGTACATGGCACTTTGCACCTCATGGGCTATGACCATGAAACGTCAGAAGCAGATGCTGAAGAAATGGAAGGTATCGAAATTGAAATTTTGGCTAAACTCGGTTTTGAAAACCCTTATTTAGAACAGTAATTATTAAATTTGAAACAACTCACCCGATACATCTCGATGTGTCGGGTTTATTTATGCTAAAAATAATGCAAGATGAAAAAATAGATGAAGAGATTATAAAAATGCATACACCAATTTCAAAACTACTCTGCATTATCGCCCTATCTTGCACTACACCACTTTATGCCAAGAGCAATGATAAAAATCAAACATCCTGTCAAGAAGTGAAGTTTCAAGAAACTGCTCAGGCGTGGGCTGGACATTATTATTTGCAGGGTGTTATGGAGGTCGGTTCCGAGCTTTTACTAGAGACCAACGGTAAATTTAAATGGTACTTAGCTGTCGGCTCTCTAGATCAATATGCTGAGGGGACATGGTGGAAAAATGGCAACTGCATTGGTTTAAAGGCACTGCCGAAATATAGCAAGCATTTAGAAATCTTTCCTAGCCACCTAGATGTGGAAGAGTCTCATTTAACTGTGACTTGGATCGGTGGACGTCAAGACGGGGCCTATGTCCGCGCAACCCAATAAACTAAGCGATCCCAAATAGCATAACAACTTAAAACCAATATACGGCCATTTAAGTCTGAAAATGAGAACATGCTTACTCAACTCAAGACAGCATGTGAATAAGCCGAGACTTATCCACATTTTAATAAAAAACGGCTGTTAATAAGCCGTTTTTTATTTCTCAAGATTTTTAGAATTGATAGCGGAAAGTGAGCGTTGCATTACGTGGTTCGCCGTATACCATACTGTTTACGCCTATACCTTCATAGTACTTTTTATCAAACAGGTTATTGATATTTAATTGTGCTTTAATATTTTGATCAATATCATATGCAACCATCAAGTTAGCTAAAGCATATGCATCTTGCGTAATTTTTTGGCTTCCTTCACCAGTATAGAACGCACTCTTATAGTTTACTCCACCGCCAACACTCCACTTATCTAATGTGTATTTGGTAAATAGATTTGCCGTTGTACGTGATGCAAGCGTTTCAACTTTTTTACCGGCTGCATCCTCTGCACTAAAGTGAGTAATACCAAAACTCAGATTCCAGTTTTTAGTAAGTTCACCATCAAGTTCAAATTCAATACCTTTGCTTTCAACCCCATCAACACTACGATAGGCTTGTTCTTTGGTTGGATCGCCATTTGCATCAGGAATAAAGACATTATCAATTGCTTCCGCAACATTGTCTTGCTGTGTTTTAAACACTGCCAAACTGGCATTCAATTGACCATCTAAAAACTCGCCTTTTAGCCCTGTCTCTAAGCTATTCCCATTACGTGGATCTAGATACTCACCATTTACATTTCTTTTATCTTCTGGTTTGAAGATTTCGGTATAACTCACATACCAAGAATAATCATCTAGGAAGTCAAAAACCAAACCTGCATAAGGCGTAACTTCATTGTTAAATTTACGGTTATTTACACCATCTTCACTTTCATACTTCCAATTTGACACGCGTACCCCTGTAATCAACTTTAAGGGTTCAAGCAAAGTAAACTTACCTGCTAAATATGCCCCGGTTTGTGTCGTTTTATTAGGTACCTGATAAAGATTTGTATTAGAAATATCACCCGCTAATGGCATATTGATATCATCAAAATCAATGGTTGCCCCTGAAAGTGTTGGCGAACCCGAATACCAAGTGTCATTTTTACTTTGGTTATACATAAAACCAGCAACGACTTCTTGCTGTAAACCACCCAACGTAAACGGTGCCGAAATAAAAGTATCAATATTATTTTCTGTGGTTTTGGTGCGATCAGACCATGTCGATAATGAACCAACACCTTGATTTGTCGCCTTATCGACTGTTCCAGTATTAGGAACCGTGCCCCCATTAGCATAGCTTGGTCCAAAATACAAAAGCGCAGTTTCTTGCTTTAGTTCTCGATAAGAATAATTAATATTTAAATTAACATCCTTAAACAACTTTTGTTTCATTGTCGCAAAGGCTGAAATCGTATCAGTGTCCCAATAGGTCCAATCTGAAGAAACAATTTTTGATCGATCAAAATTAGTTCTTGTCCCATCTCTGTAGAAAGCTGGTAAGCCGCCCCATCTCACACCATCACGCTCAAGGTTTTGATAGCTTGCTCCCACAGATACATAAGTGCTATCTGTCAAATCCGCATCAATTACACCATAAAGAACATTATTTTCTTTTTCATATCCATCCATGAATGAATCTTTATTTTCATGTTTCACAACTAACCGACCTCGAACATCGCCATCACGAGTTAAAGGCGCAGAAATATCAGCAGTAGAGCTATAATTGTCCCATGAACCAAAAGATGTACTTAAGCGTCCTGTTAACTCTTTTGAATCGGCATGTTTTCGGATCATATTAATGGCAATTGCTGGGTTTCCGGCCCCTGTCATTAAACCATTGGCACCTTTCACCAATTCAACTCGGTCATACATAGTGAGATCCGGATCACTTGCATCCATACCAACTGTGCTAGGAACGCTATCAAATAAGTAATAGTCCACCTCAAAACCACGAGCAGTAGGGTATTGACGCTCATCCCAACGATTTGCAGCTAAACCTGTGACAGTATTTAGCATATCTTGGAAAGAATTAATATTTGCATCATCTAAATACTCGCGGGTTAAAACTTTAACCGACTGCGGTGTTTCACGAAGCGACAAATTTAATTTGGTCGAAGTACTGGCACTCTTAGCCGTATAACTCTTTGTTCCTTCTGTTACGGCTGGATTCTCTTCCTCAGCCTGAACAGTGATGGTTTCAAGCTGGGTGCTTTCATTGTCTATTGCTGCTGCAGATACCAACGTCGGGAGAAATACCGTTGCTGCTGCCATAGCTAACATCAGTGGGCTAACTTTGAAGCGATTCAATGTTGGAGAGTTGTACATAAAACTATGTCCTTATAACAGGGATCGAATATTTAAAGGCATGCACACTCTCACCCCATCGCTTCGCTATAAAGAAAGATGCCTCAATGCTTAAAAATATTTAACAAAAAATACACTGCAAATGATAATTATTTTTATTATCAATTCAAGTTTTAAAAAGTAAACCTAATTTATTGTTTTTTATTACTTAAAATAATTAAAAGCCAAAACAAATAAATAACATATTGTTTTTTAAAATTTTATTAAATTTAAATTAATTATAATAATTTCGCATAAAGAAGTGCACAGTTCAGTGCACTTCAAACTCTGCCTCTGCTGGATCAAAACGCCATGTACGCACAATGCGTAACTCAGAAATATCCTTCATTTTGGCATCAAATCCACCAAATGGTGCAGCCTTGCGCACCGAGGCTTTTGCAGCCTCATCGAGCATCTCATGACCTGAACTATCAATCAGGCGAATAGCGCGGATACCTCCTGATGCATTTAGAATCACCATTAAACGCACTTCACCCGCCAGCCGCTGCTGTTTAGCTGCTTCTGGGTAGTAACGGTTGCCATAAAACTCCACTTTCTGACGGAACTTTTCAAGATAGGCGGCCGAAATATCTTGCTTGGCTTGAATACCATCGACTGTTTTGATTTTTTGCTGACGGCTAAAGTTTTGTTGGCGTTGTAAATATTGCGCTTCAAGGCTGGCCACCATTGCTGCTTTGGCTTGAAACTGACTGTTCATTTCTTCCATGGCTTTTTTGCGCTGGTTATCCTCAGCTTGTTTTTGCCAACTTAAAGTCGTCATTAACAGCTTTTCTTCAAAATTCAGCTCACGTTTTTGTTGGATCTGTTCTAAAGTTTCACGCTGCTGTTCGCCTGTACTTTGCTCAAGCATCGGTGCGGGCATGTCACTTGACATGCGATGTGACTCACGAAAGGTCCCTGAACCTTGTTGATCGGCTTGCGCTAAAAAATCTGCATTTTCAATTTTTTTATCTGAAGGACGCAAAGTAACGGCAATTTCTTTCACTGCCGCATCATTTTCTTGAGGCATCGCAAATTGCAAAGTCAAAATCACGAGATGCAAAAATACCGCCAGCACGACGGTCGCTGTAAAAATTGGGTCTTTCCACCAATCATGAGCCAAAGGCATTACATTTATTTTTCTAAGCATCACACCAAACCGACAATTTGTCTTGTTCCCCAAAGCGCATGCGCGCAGTATAAAATAGACACAGTCTTCATTTTATTGCGTAGAATGAGACCTTGTGCCCTTTAGATTCACTGTTTCATAAAATCATGAAAATGGTGCAATTAATTTTGCTAAACTGCAAGGTTCATGAGCAGTATTTTTCAAACATTTCGACCAGAGATCTGATCGCTCAAACACGTTGATTAGCTAGGACGCCTCTTATGCAAACGCTTATTTCCAACATTTCAAATCGTTTACGCCAAGTTTATCAAAAGGCGGAAGGATTTATTGAGGATGAGCGCGAGTTTCCAATGTCTCAAGTCTTTTTAAATGCCACTTTTCAACGTTTTGTGACCGACAACGTGAGAATGTTGAAAGACCTGCATGCCGACTTACATGATGATTGGTTACGCTTATATGCCACGCTCGACTATAACGGGCTCAAACTCACGCTTTCGGTAGATTTGAAACTGGCACAAATGGAGTTAAATAAAAAAACACAGTTGATCGTATTTGAGCAAATCAGTGACACCAGTGTGCTGGATGCTGAATACCCAACGGTATTTCATAAAATGGGTGTGCGCTGTGCCCTATTCTTTTATCAAAAAGTCCTGAACCAAGACCCCTTAGGCATGATTTTAGAAAAACTAAATGTGATTAAAGTCAAAGATGATCTACTGCATTTGGATCTGAATCGCTGGTTAGGAAAAAATCGTTCTATTATCGATACTTTAGGTAAAGTCCATGTCAATCATGCCGTGTTGCGTGAAGCAGAATTGGTGGTGATCGGTAATGTCAACTTAACGGCATTGTTCAATAAGTTTTCGCAAACCTCGATCGATGACTTGATTGAACCTAATCTAGACGAAAGCACGGTCTCGCCAATTCGACAAAAATAATTCGGGATGCTGCGACTAAAATGTGACTTAAGGTGGGTAAAAGAAACATAAAACTACAGTTTGCCCTATGTTTCGAATTTTTTCTTCATAATCAACGTGCATAATATTTCTATGCAAAAAATTTGTGCCTACAACTGAATAGGAAACTTTTTCTTATGGCTAAATCAATGTTGAAAACAGTCGCAATGGCAACAGGTGTCAGCACCTTGCTCTTTGTCGGTTTCTCAAGTCAAACCTTTGCCATGAGTCCATTCCAAGCCAGTTATCAATTTAACTATAATGGCAAAAACATGGGCTCAGCGACGCGTACGTTATCGAAATCGGGCAACAACTGGAACTATGTCTTTGCAGCCAAAGCTGGTGGTATCGCCTCTGCAACCGAAAGTAGTCGCTTTAGTTTTAATGGTAAACAAATTCAGTCCAGCAGTTTTAGTCGTAGCAGTAAAATTTTGGTGCATAACAACACCATGAGTATTAACTTCAATCCAGCGGCAAAAACCATCAATACCAAGAAAGACAAAGAAGCGCGTTCTTTCGCTTGGAAAGCCGGCGTACTGGATGAACTGAATGCTGAATTACAGCTTCGGGAAGACATCAAAAATGGCGGTTTAAAATCGACTTATTATTTGGCCGATGCCAAAGAAGTGGAAGCACGTAAATTTGTGAAGCAAGGTTCTGAGTCAATCAAAACTGATTATGGCACCTTTGACACCATTAAAGTGGTCATGAAACATGACAAACCTGGCCGCGAAACTATTTTCTGGTTAGCTCCTAAATTGGACTACCTTCCAGTCAAAGTCAGCCATGTGGATAAGAAAACATCCTATGGATTGCTATTAACGGGTTATAAAGGTGCAAGCAATTAGTCATTTTGACGAATTTTACTTGCATTTTTTCAGGTGCTTCCTAAAATACGCTTTTGCTTGAAAAAGCACCTGCCCCTAGAGGATTCTCCCGTGTACGCACTAGAACAGAAAATCTTAAGCGAAGGTATCGTTCTATCTGATGAAGTTCTGAAAGTTGATGCTTTCTTAAACCACCAAATTGATCCGGTTATGATGCAATTAATCGGTAAAGAATTTGCTGCTCGTTTTAAAGATGCAGGCATCACTAAAATCATCACGATTGAAGCATCAGGTATCGCACCTGCAATCATGGCAGGTTTAGAACTGGGCGTGCCCGTTATTTTTGCGCGTAAATACCAATCTTTAACCTTAAAAGATGACCTTTACCGCTCAAAAGTCTTTTCGTTTACCAAGCAAACCGAAAGCACGATTGCAATTTCAAATAAGCACATCAGCTCAGCAGACAAAGCCCTCGTGATTGATGACTTCTTGGCCAATGGTCAAGCGGCATTGGGTCTGATTGACTTAATTCACCAAGCAAAAGCAGAAGTTGTTGGCGTCGGTATTGTGATTGAAAAATCATTCCAACCCGGTCGTGACATTTTGCTTGAAAAAGGCTACCGCGTTGAATCTTTGGCACGCGTAAAGTCATTGGCAAATGGCACTGTTGAATTTGTTCGTGACTAATCACGGCTTTTAACTTCAAAAAAGAGCACTTCAGGTGCTCTTTTTTTTGTCACTCAGATGACCCGCGGGTCATCCACATGTAAATGCCACATTTGCGCTGTAGGTTATTTTTAATTTAAAGTAAAAATATATCGTTTTTTTTCAATTTAATTACACATTGAAGTTGGAGAAATGCGATTTATATAGCATGATCAAATCTAAAAGGTAATGTCCACTTTCTAAGAGTAAAACAAACAAAGACTAAATTGGATACTATTTTATAGAGATACCGAATTGAATGATAAACAAGAATCAATTAACTAAACGATCATTTACCCCAAGCCAATTATCTGGCTTTGATGGCGCGCACTCCATTCAACTCCCCATAGACTTCATTCACGACTTGAGTAAAGCAGACTCCTTGCAAGCTGTTTTAGATACCATTGCTTACTGGATTTCTCACGTGTTTGATGCGGATCGGGCCAGTATTACCCTGCAAGATACTGAAGAGTATCTCAAGCTGTATTCGATCTCAGGCAATCATGCGATTCCAATGGATTTTAAAATTCCGATTGGGCAGACTTTTGTCGGACGAGTTTTTGCCCAATCTCAACTGATCATTTGCGATGACCTCGCTCAGTCGGATGAGCTGGATTGTAAAATGCTTTCAGAGCATGGCATGGGCACCTGTATGGATGCGCCCATGATTCACAATGGCGTGTGTATTGGCACCTTAAATGTGGCAGATCAACGTAAACATCACTACACCCTCCAACAAGCGATTCTTTTACAGAGCCTCGCCACATGGTTAGCTTTAAACATTAAACTGCATTTACAAGTGCAAGAAATGGCGGTCTTAGCATCTACAGATGAACTCACAGGAACCTTTAATCGTCGAGTATTTGTGCAAGAAAGTAATCAAACCATGCAGCACTTCTGCCATACTCGCGTGCCCTTTACGATAGGTATCTTAGATATTGACCATTTTAAACAGCTGAATGACTGTTATGGGCATACAGCAGGTGACCATGTGCTGAAAAAGATGGCCAAACAAATCCGTAGCATACTGCGTGACGAGGACTTTTTAGCTCGTATTGGTGGGGAGGAATTTGCGATTATTCTACCCGCCTGCTTAGGTGATGAAGCTATGCAGGTCTTTAAACGCATCTGTTCAACGATTGAAGCGATGGAAGTGCACTATGAACAAGAAGTGCTGTGTTTCACGGTCAGTATAGGGGTTGCTGAAGTCGGTAAATATGATGCAGATGCAGAGGATGTCTTTAAACGTGCAGATAAAGCCTTGTACTGTGCCAAACAAGCAGGACGAAACCGAATTCACTTTGCCAACTAAACCATATTTAAAAACACAGCATAAAGTACTCAAGAAAATTACACGTTTAATAAATATTATTGCTGCAAGTTCAACTAAGATTTACTCTAGATTCAGTTGTTTAGATCTTTCAAATTCAAGCGCAAAACACGGTTGTTCTGCGCAACGTCTCATCCACACCGTAAAACGGCTGCCAGCTTCAATCACTGGTCACCCGAATAGGCCAATAGACTATGGAAAATACAATTCTCTGCCCAAAATGTGGCTCTAGTGAGGTTGAAAAACGCAATCACGAGCAACAACTGACTAAAATTGGAGGTGTATTGCTCAGTTCGGCAGGCGCAACTGCTGGTACTGTCGGTGGTGCAGCATCTGGGGCCTCTATTGGCGCTGCCATCGGCGCAGCGGCTGGGCCTCTTGGGGTGATTATGGGTGGTACCATTGGCACTTTTGTCGGTGCGGTCAGTATTGGTGTGACAGGTGGTTTTTTAGGACATCGTTTTGGTAAAAAAGCGGGTGTGATTGTCGATAAAAATGTATTTCTTGACTATAAATGTCTTAAGTGCGGTACAAAGTTCAAAGAACAGCAGCTGACGCCAGCTCAATAATCAAAAAGCCCATCATTGATGGGCTTTTTTATGTCTCAATGACTAGGCCTGTAATTTCTTCACAACTTCCCCAAGACGCTTACCTTGAGCTTCGCACAGCACTTTTTCATCTTGGCTTAAGCTCTGATCATGTCGAGGCCCGCTGACATGGCTAGCGCCATACGGTGTTCCACCTGTCTTCGTATGTGACAATGCGGGAATAGCATTATTCAACCCTAAAATCATCATGCCATGATGAAACAATGGTGGCAGCATGGTCAACAATGTACTTTCTTGGCCACCATGCATCGAACCTGACGAAGTAAACACACAAGCAGGCTTGCCATGCAAAGCACCATTGAGCCATAGACTGGTGGTCTGGTCGAGGAAATATTTCATTTCAGAGGCCATGTTACCAAAACGGGTTGGTGAGCCTAGTGCCAAACCTGCACAGTTCTCCAAATCCGCTAAACTACAATAAATATCGCCTTCTACAGGAATACTCGGCTCTGCTGCCTTCACCACAGCCGCAATATTCGGCACCGTTCGAATTTTAACTGCAACACCACTGGCTTCAATTCCATTTGCAATCAGATGCGCCATTTCACGGGTACTGCCGTATTTGCTGTAATATAAAACTAAAACATAGGTTTGCATGAATAGAGTTCGGTGACAGAAAAAATAAAACTATACGGTATTTTTCCTATTTTTTGGTTAAGCTTAGGGTGAAAAATGTAGAAAAGATGAAGAAAACAAAAGAGATACTTTGCCTATGTTAGAACAGTACTTAAGAAAACTTCCTTTCTATGAGAAAACTTGGTTTCAGTTCGTTTTATTTGTACTGCGCCGCTTTGAGGCCGATCGATGTCGTGAACAAGCGGGTTCACTAACCTATACCACCCTGTTTGCCGTCGTTCCGATGCTGACCGTTTTTTTGGTGATCATTTCCTCAATCAAAGCGCTTGAACCTGCACGGCAGCAATTACAACAACTGATCTATAGTAATTTTTTACCGAAAACCACGATTGCTTTTGATAAGGCCTTAAATGCGTTTACCGATAAATCCAGTAATTTAACCATTATTGGGATCTTATTTTTATTCGTCACCACTGTCATGATGCTAACCAGCATTGAAAAAGTCTTTAACCGTATTTGGCGAGTCCGCGAAACCCGCGGCGGCATTATTGGCTTTATGCGCTATTGGACCATTATTTCTTTGGGCCCTATTCTACTCGGTAGTGCCTTTGTTATTTCGTCGACGATGGCTTCCCTCAATGTTTTGAGCAATAATTTTGCAGGCTATGAACTCAATGGCGCATTTGTCCTGTGGTTGATTTCTTTCTGCCTAACGGTTTTAGGCTTTTTTATCCTGAATTGGACTATTCCAAACCGAAGTGTCCCGATTAAATCCGCTTTGATTGCAGGCTTATTTAGTGCTGTCGTGTTTGAACTCCTGAAAAATTTGTTCGGCTTTATCATGTCAAACTTCACCAGTTATGAAGTAATTTATGGTGCCTTTGCTGCGATTCCTATTTTCTTATTATGGATTTTTTTGTCGTGGAATATTGTCCTGATTGGGGTTGAAATCAGCTACGCGCTCACCGCATTTACTGCCCACAAAGAACAAAAGCGCCATCCTGTGATTATGTTGCTCGACTTGATGGAACTGTTTTATAAAAAGCAACAACACGGACTCAGTGTTTCCGATGATGAAGCTTTAGATGTTTTAGGAAGAGATGAAATTGGACGTTGGCCGAGTTATATATTAATGCTTGAACAGCAGAACTTAGTTAAACGTACCGATGACAACCAATACGTGCTGGTGCGGAATTTATCCCAAGTCGATTTTTGGAGTTTCTATAGTCAGCTTCCCTATCCATTACCGAAGCGTCGCGACTTAAGCAAGGTGCATCATGACGATCTTTGGATCAAGAAAATTGGGCCAGCCTTAGTAGAATCAGATGATTACTTGGCTGCCAAACTTGCCATTCCGCTGTCTACAATTTTTGATGATAAATCTTAAAACTGCATATAAAAAAACGTGTCCAAGACACGTTTTTTTATATGCTGAATCAAAGCAGTCTAAGCTCAACCTTTACCCTGAATTTAAGGCAGATTCAAGCCAACTCAGTATTTACTGCAAAGCCATTTTAAATGCCTGTGCATACTGCTTAATTTTGTGATGCAAACTCACCACCATCACACCCATCAACACAAAGCATGTTCCCACCAAAAAGTTGAGTTCCAGCTGTTCATTGAGTAACACCACACCAAAACACATACCAAAGATTGGGGTCAAAAAAGAAAAGACGCCCAACTGTGAGACCAAATATTTTTTCAACAGCCAAAACCAAATCAGATAACTGGCAAATGACACGACAACGGTATGGAAAAGTAAACTTGTAAGGGATAATACAGACCAGTGAATCGTCGCTTGTCCCATAAAAAAAGCCACAGGGAATAACACTAAAAATGCGATAAACAGCTGATAAAATAAAGTTTGGGTCGCAGGTGCCTCTGCTAGTTTCGTCAGCCGAACTGCAATGGTCGTGGCTGCCCACAACACCCCTGCTATGAGTGCTAAAACATCACCCCAAAGTGCAGAACTTGCAGCCGCTTGTGAAACTGCAGGACGAAATAAAAATGCAATCACAATCCCGAAAAATGCACATGCAATGCCCAACCACTGAATGAGCGATAAACGTTCAGAGGGTAATTTCCAGTGCAAACCCAATGCTACAAAAATAGGCGCGGTATACAGCAAAACCACGGTATGCGCCGCGGAGGTAAAACGTAAAGCTTGCGCGACCAGAAAAAATTCAGCTGCAAATAAAAGCCCGACTAAAACTCCTGCGGGTAAGTAGTCTCGCCCCCATAAAGATGTGCCCTTTGCCAGCTTGATCATGGGGTAAACCATCAACGCAGAGAGACCTGAGCGAAGTGCAATTTGCATCACTGCAGAAATATCGGGGGCAGCAAGCTTTAACACCACTTGTTGTAACCCCCACAAAATACACAGCCCAAACATAATCCCTGAAGCTTTACTGTCCAGCGCTTGACGACTACTCACGACCTGCTCCACTGAAAAAGATCAAAGCTCACTATAGATTTGTCTGAAATAAAACATATAATTTAAAACAGACAAGAGATCTTCTTATTCAGGCAATTTCAGCCATGCCCCAACGACAACAAAAAAAGAGCGCACCACTCAAACAATTACCGACCAATGATGATATTGATAAATTATTGTGGATCAGCTTTCGCGAAGACCCCGCGCAGTCGGTTTATCCTGTGCATGGACATGCATGGGGCGAATTTGTATATGCCTTTAATGGTGTGATGGAGGTGAATATCAACCAGATTGACTACCTTACCCCGCCACCTTATGGCATTTGGCTTCCACCCAATGTAGCCCATAGCAGCTTAAATCGTACCGATGTTTCACATGGCACCTTGTATATCCATGAAAGCTTATGCACTCATCTGCCTCAACAAGCCGGTATTATGCTCAGCTCACCTTTGGTCTCGGCACTATTTAAGCATTTGAGACAACATAGCCTGCCAGATGATGCACCTGAACATATACGCTTACTCTATGTCTTGCTTGACCAATTACACCATGCAGAATTGGTTAGCAGCTATTTACCGCACTCTGAACACCCGACCCTGAAAAGCATTTTAGATTTTTTACATCTACACCCTGCGGACAACAGTTCTTTGCAGCAACTGGCAGTACAGCACAATATGACTGAACGCACACTGGCACGCTATAGCCAGAAAGAACTTGGTATGTCCTTGAATGAATGGCGACAGCGTTTAAAAGTCATGAAAGCCATGAGCATGCTGACGGAAGGAAAAAAGGTCGAAAGTATCGCGCTGGATTTGGGCTATGCCAATGCATCGGCCTTTATTAATATGTTTAAACGCTGGATGGTATATACCCCCGATCAGTTCCGTAAACTGTACCATAGCCACCAATAACGCTAAAAAAAAGATCACCGAAGTGATCTTTTTGAATGATGGGGTTTGAAAGCCTGTAAATTAAGCTTTAACAAAGGTATTCCAAGAATAGTCTTGGTTTTTGCCTTTTAGAGTCATTTTCAACTGCTCACCCGCCTGTAGTGCAGCCACCCCAGCAGGTGTACCTGTCATGACTACATCACCCGCTTCCAAAGTGAAGACTTGGCTAATGTCGGCAAGCAAGGTGCCTATGTCAAAAATTAAGTGTGCGGTGTTGCCCGCTTGGCGCAGCTCATCATTGACATAAAAACTGTAGTGCACATCATCCCAGTCCTGTACCACATCGGAAACAGCAACCCAGTCTGCCAGTACACACGAACCATCAAAGGCTTTGGCACGTTCCCAAGGCTGGCCTTTGGTTTTCAAATCATCTTGTAAGTCACGTAAGGTTAAGTCCAAACCTAAAGTCACAGCTCCCACTGCTTGCAGAGCTTGAGCTGGATCGGCTGCTTTGCTTAGGCGATGGTCAATGCGTAAAACCAGTTCACACTCATAGTGGCAGCTGCCCCATGCAGGATTCCAAGAGATGCCCGCATCTAAACTGAGCAAACTGCTCGGTGGTTTGATAAACAAAACCGGACGATCAGGAATCGCATTCCCTAATTCTTTGGCATGGTCTGCATAACTACGACCGACACAGACAATTTTAGATGGACGTGTACTCATGATCTTCCTCTGATTTTTTGATGGTGTTATGGAGCAAAATGCTTATTTTTTGAAAGTATTTTCAAATTTTGCTTGATCCGCACTATCGGCCAATGCACGCTTAGGTACAATCACCACAGTACGGTTTTTCAGCTCAAGCATATAGGTTAGCTTGCCACTGGCAAACTTTTGCACTTCATTATAATGGACCACTTGCTTGCGACCATTGGCATAAATTTCCGCATAATCTTGGTATAAATCGATGCCTTGCTCACTTTTACCAAACTGATATTTCACAAATTGGCGCTTAAACATCATCGGCAGAAACCAATAGCGCATGAGAATTTGTAAAACTAAGAAAAATATACCCAACGCCACATAGTAGCGACCGACACCTGAAAAGCCGAGCATAAAGCCCCACACAATAATCCCGACACTAATCAACGGCGTGATAAAACGCGTCATTTGCTTTTTACCAAAGGTCGCTAAGGCAAAACCATCTTGGGACTCTTCTAAAGTGAGGAAATAACGTGTCGATAATGCAGGCTTGTTCTCTGACATAGGGTCATATCAAATAGCTAAAAATATTGTGCTCAATACTACAACACAATCGGTCATTTTTTTAGGACTTTAGCAGATCGATGTAGATTAGCTGGCTATCCACTTAAGCCGAGGCCATACCGATATCGGAACCACAGCATAAAACTAAGATGTAAGAAACAACTGAATAACTACGGCAAAAGATTCATCCCTGCTATGAATTTCTACTGAACAAAACGTACAAGCACAAAAAAACCGCAACATGTGCGGTTTTTTCAATATTTATCAAGTTGGTGCGCTCAGAGAGATTCGAACTCCCGACCCCTTAGTTCGTAGCCAAGTGCTCTATCCAGCTGAGCTATGAGCGCGACGTCTTGATGGGGTGAATTATACGTGAATCTTATTTTTTGTTAAGTCTTATTTTCATAAAAGCCGATCAACTGCCCAGTTATTAAGCATAGCGGGTATAAAACGCTGCATAAACCAACAGATTGATCGTTGCATACGAAAATAGCTAGGGAATCACGCAAGAATAGCGCTTTATTTATATCAAATTTTTCTTGAAGAACCACTTTCTCAAGTCAAGCACTTCATTTTTTACAGACACAAAAAAACCGCAACATGTGCGGTTTATTGTTCAAGTTGGTGCGCTCAGAGAGATTCGAACTCCCGACCCCTTAGTTCGTAGCCAAGTGCTCTA